>NZ_JASJWR010000002.1:0-236949 GCF_035019065.1 Actimicrobium sp. CCI2.3
CCTGTCGCCCTCCGTCTTTGAACGGAAAATGGCAGAAATACTTCCATTGGGGTGTCCGAAATAACTTGACCACTACACCCCTCTTATCCCTTGCCTGACTACCATTTTTGGCAGCTGTCTCAATGCGGAACAGGTCAAAGTCAACTGCAACATCAACATCAACATCAACATCAACATCAACATCAACATCAACATCAACATCAACATCAACATCAACACCAAAATCAACCCCTCCGACTCCCACTCAATCGTAGGGTGCAATAACCGCAGGGCATTGCACCAAATGCGCCGACTACGGTAACTGAAACGCTTCATCCTCTGCCGCCCGGCGATGCCAAGCGCGAGGATCATGGGTCGACCGTTAGTGCGTCTTCTCCGGCGTCGACTCCGAGGCCGATAGCACCAGCCCCATCGCCATGAGCACAATGACGGCACCGGCCAGCGTCGCCATGCCGACCGGTTCGCCGAGGAACAGGTAGCCCCATAACATGCTAAACAGTGGAATCAGAAATGCCACCGACATCGCCCGGGTCGGGCCGATCCGAACGATCAGTGGAATGAATAACGCCTGCGCGACACCTGATGAAAGCAGCGCCAGGCACGTTACGCTAAGGATGGTGCGGGTCGATGGCCATACCGGCGGCAGCACGAACGGCAGCAGCGGCGACATCACCAGCGCACCGAGCACCATCGAGCCGGTAGCCATTGCGATCGGATGGATGTGGTGGCCATCGAGGCTGTGCCCGGTTGCGCGCACGATGATGCTCGACGCGGCATAACAGGCGGCCGCAAACAGGCAGGCTGCCGCCGCCAGCAACACGTGCATGTCGAGCGCCAGCGCACCGGCACCGACCAGCACCGCGACACCGCCAATGCCCAGTGCCAGCCCGGTCAGCTTTTGTACCGAGAGGCGCTCGGCTAGCCAGAGCACTGAAAACAGGGCACCGAATAACGGGCTGGTCGAATTGAGTACCGCTGAGTAGGCGGCTGGCAAATACTGTGACGCATACGAAAAACACGAAAACGGAATCACTGCCGCAAACACCGCCACCATAAAATACGGCCGCAGATTGCGGCGCCAGTGCATCGGTACGCGGATCAGTCGCGCATACGCCAGCATGGCAATTCCAGCCAGCGACACGCGCAGCAGCGCGGTCATCAGCGGACCGATTTCGGGTACGGAAATACGCAGGAAAATGAACGAACAGCCCCACAGCGCCGCCAGAAAAATCAGCTTGAGGACATCTGCTGGCGTCATCATCCGAGTGCGCGCTGCCGTGATGCCAGTAACGCAGCGACTAGCAAAGCGAGCGCCGAAAAGACCAGTCCGCGTTGCAGGCCACCGGCACCATCGGCGATCCAGCCGACCACGCCGGGACCGACGATCTGGCCAAAGGCGAACACGCTGGTGAAGGCGCCGATACCGCCCGACCATGCCGCCATCGGTGCGTTGTGCCGCACCAGCGCGGTCGACGACGCCACCACCGACAGGAACACGCCACCAAACAGCAGACCCGACGCGAACACCAGCAGCGGTTGCGCAGTCAGTGCCGGCAGCAGCGTGGCGATCGCCAGCAAGCCAGTGAGCAGCGCCATCGCCCGCCCGCCACGGCTGCGGTCGAGCAAGCCGGCCCAGATGCGCGACGAGGCCATCACGGCCAGCCCGAGACCGGTATAAAACAGCGTGATCAGTCCGGCCGACATGCCCTCTTCGCGCAGCAGCGCGACGACGAAGGTCATGTAGCCGATATAGCCAACTCCGTACATGAAATAGCCGGCCAGACCGAAACGAAATGGCCGCCAGTCAAAACGGTCATGCACGCTGGCAGGCGGTGCCTTGCCATCAATACTGCGTACCGGCAGCGCCATCACTGCCGTCCCCAGCAAACACATCGCCCCCAGTGTCAGCCAGGCCCATTGCCAGGCGTGCGCACTGGCGTGCGCCAGCAGTGCCGTGACCGGGACCAGCAAGGACGACAACACGATGCCCAAACCAGTGCCGCCGTAATAAATCCCGATCAGCAGTCCGGCCCGTTGCGGATGCAGCGACCCCAGTCGTGCTGCCAGCACGCCGCCGGTGACGAAGACCAGCGCGCTGGCAATTCCGGCCAGCAAGCGTTGCGCCAGCAGGATGGCGGTATCGGTGACGAGTCCCGAGCCGATCAGACATAGCGCAGTGAGCAAGGCACCGGCAAGCAGCACGGTGTGCGCACCGTAGCGCCGCATCAGTGACGGCGTGGCCAGCGCACCGATCAGATAACCGAGGGCATTGGCGGTGTTCATTGCGCCCGCCAGAAAATAAGTCCAGTCGAGATCGGCGCGCATTGGCGGCAACAGCAGCGCATAGGAAAAGCGCGACATGCCCAGTGAAATCGCCGCACCCAGCGACAGGGCAAAGGCAATCGCCAGTGGATGGGTGTGGGCGCGGTCGTTGGGCATCAGGGGAAAAGTGGCGGCAGAGAAAAGGCCGAGTGTAAGGGTTTTTTGATGGGGTGTCGTCGTGTTGGTTTGGATCGATCTGATCAGGGCATTCGGTGCAATGCCCTGCGGTTATTGCACCCTACGGTAAATATTTTCACGCCACTGCATCCGATCAAAAAAGTCCGGCGTAGTAAGAGGTAAGGCGCCGCATTGTGCGCCCTCAACCCTCACCACCTCAGGAGAATTCCATGACCCGTCCATTGATCGCTGTTGCCGCCGTTGCCCTCACCACTTTGCTGTCCGCCTGTTCCACGATGGTCCCCATGTCGATGGCCACGCCGCAAGCCCCTGCTGCTGTTTCCGCTCCCGCTGGTAACAAGGTCACGATGATGGCCGTCGGTGCCGGTGACCTGACTTACGAATGTCGCGCCAAAGCCGACATGCCAGGCGCGTTCGCCTGGGTCTTCACCGGTCCGGATGCGCTGCTGCTCGACAAAAACAAAGCCACCGTCGGCAAATACTACGGTGGCCCGACCTGGGAATCGACCGATGGCAGCAAGGTCTCTGGCAAGCAGCTTGCCGTCGCTCCGGGCGTGGCCGGTGCGATCCCGCTGCAACTGGTTCAGGCCAGCCCTGCCATGGGTAACGGTGCGATGACCGGCGTGACGTACATCCAGCGCCTCAACACAATCGGCGGCGTGGCACCAGCCGAGGTCTGTAATCAGGCCGTTGTGGGCAGCAAAAAACTGGTCAAGTATCAGGCGGATTACTACTTCTACAAAGCGATTTGATGGCACTCCGCACCGCCGCTGATCATTGATGGGTCGGAAGTAAAAAGTAACCAAGACTGGTAAGAAACAGGGCTGACTGCGTCATTGAAAGTAGCACTAATCAACGCTATGGTTGGGTTCTTTTTCCATTTTGCGAATAGCCCTGTGCAGACGACTTTTCCGAATACGCTGACCGGCATGGCGTTTTCCCGACGGGATGCGCGATGCTGACTCACGACACGACGTTCGACTACGAAGCGCAACTGTTTGCTTGTGCTGGCGGTGACGAAAAGGCATTGCGCCGATTGTATGATCGCGAGGCCCGCTGGTTGCTCGGCGTCGCGCTGCGCATCGTCGTGCGGCGAGAATTGGCCGATGAAGTCGTCCATGATGCCTTCCTGCGCATCTGGCAAAAATCAGGCACGTACAGCCCGGCGCTGGGTTCGGCGCGGGGCTGGATGTATAGCGTGGTGCGCCATCGCGCGCTCGATGTGGTGCGCCAGTTGCGGCGCGATCCGGCACTGCCAGGGGCTCATGAAGCGCTGCTCGATGAGGTACCCGTTGAGGCCGACGATCCGCTGCAAAGTCTCACGCGCGGACGCGACAACAGCGCATTGCACCTGTGTCTGCAACAACTCGATGACGACAAGCGAGCCTGTATTTTGCTGGCCTATGTCGACGGCTTCTCGCAAACTCAGATTGCCAGTTTGCTGGTACGGCCACTGGGTACCATCAAGGCATGGACCCGGCGCGGCTTGCTGGCTTTAAAGGACTGCCTCTCATGAATTTTCAGGACCCCGAACAACTTGACTTGCTGGCGGGCGAATACGTGCTGGGCGTACTGCCGCTGGAACAGCACGCCGCGTTTGAACAGGAGTTGCTGCATAACCGCGCACTGGTCGTTGCGGTCGGTTTCTGGCGCGATCGTCTGCTGGAAATGGCACCTCCGCCGAGGCCGGTTGAACCGGCTGCCAGCCTTTGGGCGCGCATCGAGCGTAGCTTGCCCAGTAGCGCCCGCGCCCGCAACAGGTCGCCCGGTCGCGGTCTGTGGAATAGCTTGTCGTTCTGGCGTTTCAGTGGTGCGATCGGCGTCGCCGCGTCGGCCTTGCTGGTCGTGAAGCTGGTTACGGTGGTGCCGCAAGAACTGCATGCGCCGCAATTTCTCGCGGTACTGCAGGCACCCGCCACTGGCGTCAACTGGCTGGTTGAAATCGATGACCGCGTGGTGCGCTTGCGGCCGTTATCGCCGACCACTGTCATAGCCGGCAAGTCAGTACAATTCTGGACTAAACCAGTCGGCGCGGCGGGCCCGACCTCCCTTGGCCTGGTGCGCACCGACCGGCCGACCGAGATCGCCCTGAGCAAGTTGCCGGGCTTGAGCCCGAACCAGTTATTTGAAGTGACGCTGGAGCCGCAAGGCGGATCGCCATTGCCGCGTCCTAGTGGACCGATTCTCGCCGTGGGACGCGCGGTTCTGCTGTAACGGCGTGTTGCTTGTCCGTGCTGCACTGAACCGCTACACTCTGGCGCTGCAGTCCGGTCACGGACTAGCGACAATTCAAACAATAACGGAGCGCCCCATGAACATGAAAACCTTGCTGGTCCCCTCCCTCGTTGCGCTGTCGGCAATGGCCCTGACCGGTCATGCCGTGGCACAGATCAAGATCGGCGTCACCGTCTCGGCCACCGGTCCCGCCGCCTCGCTCGGCATCCCGGAAAAAAACACCATTGCGCTGCTGCCAAAAACCATCGCCGGCAAGAGCGTCGAATACCTCATTCTCGACGATGCCACCGACACCACCACCGCTGTCAAGAACACCCGCAAGCTGCTCACCGAAGACAAGGTCGACCTGATCATCGGCTCGACCATCACGCCCAATTCGCTGGCGATGATCGAACTGGTGGCCGATGCCGGTACGCCGATGATCTCGATGGCGGCATCGGCCTCGATCATCGAGCCGGTCGAAGGCAAGCGCCTGTGGGTTTTCAAGACACCGCAAAACGATTCGCACATGTCGACCGCGATCACCGCGCGGATGGCCGAAGCCGGTATCAAGTCGGTCGCCTTCATCGGCTTTAATGATGCGTATGGCGAAGGCTGGTACCGCGAATTTGCCAAGCTGGCCGAAGTGCGTCACATCAAGATCACGGCCAGCGAACGCTTCGCCCGTGCCGATACGTCCGTCACCGGCCAGATCCTGAAAATCCTCTCGACCAATCCCGATGCCGTGCTGATTGCCGGTGCCGGTACGCCAGCGGCTCTGCCGCAAAAAACGCTCAAGGAACGCGGCTACAAGGGCGCGATCTATCAGACCCACGGCGTGGCCAACAACGATTTCCTGCGCGTGTGCGGCAAGGATTGTGAAGGCACGCTACTGCCATCGGGACCGATGCTGGTAGCCGAGCAGTTGCCGGCATCAAACCCGGTGCGGGCTTCGGCGCTGACCTACAAGGCAGCCTACGAAAAAATGTACGGCGTCGGCACCGTCTCGACTTTTGGCGGTCATGCCTGGGATGCGGGTTTGCTGATGGCGAACGCCGTGCCGGAAGCACTCAAGCACGGCCAGCCGGGTACCAAGGAATTCCGCAAGGGGCTGCGCGATGCGATTGAAAACACCCGCAACCTCGCGGGCGCACACGGGATTTTCAACATGAGTCCGACCGATCATTTGGGCTTTGACCAGCGTGCGCGGGTGATGGTGAAGATTGTGGATGGCAAGTGGAAGTTGGCGGAGTAAGGCGGCTTGCGGGGCATTCGGTGCAATAACCGAAGGGCATTGCACCGGCTTCACTTCTTGTGTCCGGAGTTTTTGCCAGAGACTCGCGAAAATTACGCCTGCGTTGATGAATGCCGAGTTGATTGTGATCGAACCATGCTCTACTTATTGCACAAGTTCTTACGATAAAACGACCATGATTGATGTTCCTGCTGCGCAAGCACCAAACCGAATTGCTGCGCTCCTGGCTGCCGAAGAGTCTCATACGCTGGATTTCAAGCGCATCAGCGCCGAGCACAAAGGCATCATCGAAACCATCTGCGCTTTTGCCAATAGCGATGGTGGTTTGTTGGTCATTGGTATCGGCGACGCCAAAGATCAGGAAGCCGCTGGTAAATCTGCAAGTCGGCTGTTTGGTATCGAAGAGAATGCCGAGGCGTTCGATGACTTGCGTCGCCTGACGCTGCAGCGCTTCGCCCCTGCGGTCACTGGCATTCACTGGTTGCGTGTGCCTTGTACGCTGCGCTCTGGTCAGTCGGGTCATGTGGTGTTGTTGCGGATCGAGAAAAGTGCGGAGGTGCATTCGATTATCGGGAATGGCACATGGACACGAATGGACCGCAGTAATCGCGAGTTGGCCGCTGCCGAGATCGTCGAACTGGCTTACCAGCGCGGAGTGCGCACTGCCGTCAATGAGTTAGTACCTGTCAATCTAGCGTTGTTGGCGACACCAGCATGGCGAACTTTTATTGCGGCACGAGGATTAAAAACCGGTACCGCGTCCGAGCAGTTGCAACGTATTGGCCTGGCCGATGTGTTGGGCGGCGAGTTGGTACCGACCCGGGCTGCCGTGCTGTTATTTGCAGAGGACCCTGGCAGCTTGCTGGCGGCCCATGGTACCCGAGCCGATCTCCGCATCATGGTCTATAGCGGCAAATCAGCGAGTGCCGAAGCTGTGCCAAATTTACGTAAAACACCGCTAACAATTCGGGGCCCGCTGATTGAACAGATTGATGAAGCCGTCCGGACTGTATTGCGTGAGCTTGAAGGGGGGCTCACCCTTGCTAGCAGCGGGTTTAAAACCCGCCATGTGTATCCAGAACGGGTCGTCAAGGAAGCAATTGTCAATGCGGTGATCCACCGTGACTACCGTTTGAGCCGCGATATCTTTGTGCGCATTTTCGATGACCGGATCGAGGTTGAAAGTCCGGGGACCTTTCCTGGAAATATCACACCAGGTAATATTGCCTGGGCCGGAAGCAATGCCCGTAACCCGCTGATTGCCCAAAATTTACGTGAATTTCCGAGTGCGCCGAATATCGATGCCGGCGAAGGCGTCAAGATGATGTTCGCCGAAATGGCTGCTGCAAAATTATATCCGCCGAAGTACCAGCAACATACTGAGGTAGCGGTCGAAAGCGTTACGGTGACGTTGCTCAATCTGGCGCGACCTAGCATGTGGGATGTCGTCAATGATTGGATCGACCGCAACGGCCCAATCGCCAACGGTAAGTTGCGCGAGATATCCGGGCTCGATACCTTGGCCGCGTCGAGACAATTGCGTCACTGGGTTGCACAGGGGGTGCTGGTCGCCTTGCCGACAGCGTCGCGCCAGCTTGCCACCTACACCAAGCCCGAGCTGCTGGGAGTGATAGCTGACTCATTATCTTCAGAGATGGATAATGACTTAAAAAATTAAAAAAAATATATAAAAATCATAGAGTTAAATGATTATTCATTATCTGTTGACCAGAATTCTAACTGCTTTTACAGCTCTACACATACCGTCGGATACCGCCACAGTTCATCCCGGCAAAGCGATACAACGGTCGGACCTTGTGACAACGGAACGACCGCATTCAATTTAAGGAACACCCCCTGCATGGATTTTTCAATCGCCGCCATCCTCGCCCAGGACGGCATCACCAGCGGTGCAATTTACGCCTTGCTGGCGCTCGCGCTGGTACTCGTCTTCTCGGTCACGCGCGTGATCTTCATTCCGCAAGGCGAGTTTGTCGCCTTCGGTGCACTGACGCTCGCGGCCATGCAATCCGATAAATTTCCCCACTCGGCGACGCTGCTGGTTGGGCTCGGTGTGGCGGTGTTCCTGCAGGAAGTGGTGACCTCGCTGCGTCGTGCGCCACTGGCCTTTGCCAAGTTCATCGCCCTGCCATTGCTGCTGTATGGCCTGACACGCCAGTTTGGCAATGCGCAATTGCCGATGCTGTTGCAGGTCGCGCTCACACTGGCGCTGGTCATACCGATGGGTCCGATGATTTACCGGCTGGCTTTTCAGCCGCTGGCGGAAGCCAGCACGCTGGTGCTGCTGATCGTTTCGGTCAGCGTGCACTTCGCGCTGCTCGGCACCGGACTGGTGCTGTTCGGTGCCGAAGGCTCGCGCACCATTGCGTTTTCGGATGCGCGTTTCGAGTTGGGTGCGTTGCAGATTTCTGGCCAGAGTCTCGTGATCCTCGTGGTCTCGGCGCTGCTGATTGGCGCACTTTATCTGTATTTCGACCGCACCTTGTCCGGCAAGGCTTTGCGCGCCACCGCCGTGAACCGGCTCGGCGCGCAACTGGTCGGCATCGGTACCACGCAGGCCGGACGCACCGCCTTCACGCTGGCGGCAGCACTGGGTGCGCTGTGCGGCGTGCTGATTGCGCCGCTGACAACGATCTACTACGACAGCGGATTCCTGATCGGTCTGAAGGGTTTCGTCGGCGCGATCATCGGCGGCCTCGGCAGTTATCCGATTGCCGCCGCCGGTGCGGTGCTGGTCGGCTTGCTCGAATCGTATTCGTCGTTCTGGGCCAGCGCTTTCAAGGAAGTGATTGTCTTCACGCTGATTATCCCGGTGCTGCTGTGGCGTTCGCTGCGCAGCAAGCATATTGACGAGGGCGAGCAATGAGGCGCCGTCTGCCAGTGCTGCTGTTCATCGTCCTCGTCGCGCTGCTGCCGGTGCTGCCAACGCCGCCGTTCTGGATCACGCTGGCCAACTACATCGGCCTGTACGCGATTGTTGCGCTCGGGCTGGTACTGCTGACTGGTATCGGCGGCATGACCTCGTTCGGACAAGCGGCCTTCGTCGGACTGGGCGCGTACGCGACGGCTTACCTGACCACGCAACTGGGCCTGTCGCCGTGGCTGGGTCTGCTGGCCGGGCTGGCCATCACGGCGCTGACGGCGTTTGCACTCGGAGCGATCACGATGCGTCTGTCCGGTCATTACCTGCCACTGGGCACCATTGCGTGGGGCTTGTCGCTGTTCTACCTGTTTGGCAATCTCGACTTTCTCGGCAAGTACGATGGCATCAATGGCATTCCGGCCATCGACCTGTTCGGCCTGACGCTGCAATCGGGACGGGCGATCTACTACCTGATCTGGGTGGTCGTGATCCTGGCGTTGCTGGCGCTGCAAAACCTGCTCGATTCACGTTCCGGACGCGCGATGCGCGCGCTCAATGGCAGCGCGTTGATGGCCGAGGCGATGGGCGTCAATACAACCTGGATGAAGATTGTCTGCTTCGTCCTTGCCGCGTTGCTGGCGTGTCTTTCCGGCTGGTTGTATGCCCACATGCAGCGCGCCGTGAACCCGACCCCGTTTGGCCTGAACGCCGGGATCGAATACCTGTTCATGGCGGTGGTCGGCGGTGCCGGTTATGTCTGGGGGGCGTTACTCGGATCGGCCTTGCTGACCATCCTGAAAGACCAGTTGCAATCCATCCTGCCGAAGCTATTGGGCAGCAATGGCAATTTCGAGATGATTGTTTTTGGCGTGATGATGGTGCTGCTCTTGCAGCGCGCCCGACAGGGATTGTGGCCGTTGCTGCGCGGCTGGATGCCCGCGAGCGTTGGCGTGCAGGTTCCGGTCAGCGCCGAGCTGTTGCCGCAACGCGTGCGTCCGGCCGCGGGTGCGGTGCTGCTGCACGTGCAGCAAGCGCGCAAGCAGTTCGGTGGACTGGTGGCGGTCAACGATATGGAATTCGTTGTCCATGGTGGCGAAATTCTCGGCCTGATCGGGCCGAACGGTGCCGGCAAATCGACGATGTTCAATCTGGTGACCGGTGTCTTGCCGCTGACCTCCGGCCAGATCCTGTTCGACGGGCAGCGCATCGATACGCTGCCCTCGCGCGAGATCGTGCGACGCGGCATTGGCCGCACCTTCCAGCATGTGCGCCTGCTGCCGGCGATGTCGGTGCTGGAAAATGTCGCGCTCGGCGGTCATCTGCGCGGCCATGCTGGTGTGCTGGCCAGCATCGTGCGGGCTGATCGCAAGGAAGAACAGCGCTTGCTGTTCGAGGCCGCGCGCCAGCTTGAACGGGTCGGTCTCGGTCATCTCGCGCAAGCCGAAGCGGGCAGTCTGGCGCTGGGCCAGCAACGCGTGCTCGAGATCGCCCGCGCCTTGTGCTGCGACCCGACGCTGCTGTTGCTCGACGAACCTGCGGCCGGTTTGCGCTATCAGGAAAAGCTGGCGCTGGCCGACTTGCTGCGCAAACTGAAAGCCGAAGGCCTGAGCATTTTGCTGGTCGAACATGACATGGATTTCGTGATGAACCTGACGGACCGGCTGGTGGTGATGGAGTTCGGAACGCGTATCGCCGAAGGCGTACCCGCTGAGGTGCAGGCCAATCCGGCGGTGCTGGAAGCTTACCTCGGAGGGGTAGATTGATGAGTACGCCAATCCTTGAAGTCGGAAAATTACACGTCGCTTACGGCAAGGTCGAGGCGCTGCATGGCGCGACCTTGCGCGTCGATGCCGGCCAGATCGTCACCGTGATCGGACCCAACGGCGCGGGCAAATCGACGTTGTTGAATGCGCTGGCCGGTGCCTTGCCGGGCAGCGGTAGCCAGCAGGGAAGTGTGCATTTCATGGGCCAGGACATGCGGCGCGTGGCGATCGAAGAACGGGTCGCGCGCGGCATGTCGCTGGTGCCGGAAAAGCGCGAACTATTCGCCACGATGAGCGTCGAGGATAATCTACTACTCGGTAGTTATCGGCGCTACCGGGCGAATGAAAAAAATCATGCCGATCAATTGCCGCTGGTATTCGATTTATTTCCGCGCTTGCTGGAACGGCGTCGGCAAGATGCCGGCACCTTGTCCGGTGGCGAGCGCCAGATGCTGGCACTCGGGCGGGCGCTGATGGCCAAGCCGTCATTACTGATGCTTGATGAGCCCAGCCTCGGACTGGCACCGCTGATCGTCAAGGAAATTTTCCAGATCATCGTGCGGCTCAAACAGACCGGCGTGGCGATTTTGCTGGTCGAACAAAATGCCCGTGCCGCCTTGCAGGTAGCCGATCACGCCTATGTGCTGGAGACCGGCGAGATTGTTCTGGAAGGGCCGGCGGCGCAACTGGCGACGGACCCGAAAGTGGTCGAGACCTATCTGGGGCTGGCGAAGAAGCGCGACTGATATCGTTTCAATGCTGCGGCAGCGTCACGACAAAGCAACTGCCGCCACCGCCACGCGGCAGGCAGGTAACATCGCCACCGTGACGCCGGGCGATTTGCCGCACCAGACTCAGGCCCAGACCAATGCCACCATCGCGTTCACGGCCGCCCGGCAAGCGATAAAACGCCGCGAAGATTTTTTCCCGCTCGGCTTCCGGCACGCCGGGACCACGGTCGCACACGCTCAGGCTGATGGCATCGTCGACCCGGCGCAATGTCACATCAATCGCACTGCCTTCGCCGTAACGGCGTGCGTTGTCCAGCAGATTGCGCACCATCCGGCGTAGCAGCGTTGCATCACCGCGCAGTGTGATGTCGGCGCTGGCCAGTTGTGCACCAGCGCGGGTCGACTCGTCGGCGACCAGCGCGGTGAGGTCGACCGGTTCGCGCAGCGGCGCGTCGTCCGTGGTGGCATCGAGCCGGCTGGCCAGCAGGATTTCGGCGATGAGCTGGTCGAGTTCGGCGATGTCGCGGGTCATTTCATCTTGCAGGGTTGGCGGCGTAGCGGTCGGCAGCAATTCGACCGCCATGCGCAGACGCGCCAGCGGCGACCGCAATTCGTGCGAGGCGTTGGCTAGCAGGCTGCGTTGCGCCTGCACCAATATTTCGATGTGCGCCGCCGAGCGGTTGAAGCTACTGGCCAGTTGCGCGACTTCATCGTTGCCTTCGACCGCGACCCGGGTTGACAGTTGTCCTGCACCCAGCGCTTCGACGCTTTGCTGCAGGCGTTCGAGCCGGCGCGTCAGGCGTCGCACGACCGGGAACGCGGCCAGTCCGACTGCCAGGGCGATCAGTGCCAGCGCTGCCGCCAGTCCTGGCATCGGCAGGTACCGGCGCGGCGAGTGCTTGCGGGCACCGACCAGCCAGCGGCCATCTTCAAGTTGCAGCGCAAACACGGGTGGCCGGCCACCGAGCCAGCCACTGCTGGTCTGGGCCGGATCAAGCGGCGGCAAGGCTTCGCCGACTTCGGCCAGCTTGGTGCGTTCGGCCGAATACAGGGTCAGGTCGGCACGCGGACGCCAGCGCGCCAGACCCGCCTGCTGTTCGGCCAGCGAAGCGCTGACTGGCGGCAGCGCTTCGCTGGCGATCTCGGCAAAGGCATCGAGGTTGGCACCGGTACGGGCTTTCTCGGGACTCAGTTGCCAGGCGGCGGCGAACAGTGCGGCGGTCAATCCCAGCGCCAGCAACAGCGCCAGATAGATCCGCACATACAGGCGACGGCTCAGGCTAAGCATCCTGCACCCGCACAAACAGGTAACCGCTACCGCGCACGGTGAGGATGCGTTTCGGCTGCTTCGGATCATCTTCGATGGCCAATCGCACGCGCCCGATATGGACATCAATCGAGCGGTCGAAGGCGTCGATCGGCACGCCGCTGACCGCGTCCATCAGTTGTTCGCGCGACAGCACGCGGCCGGCCCGGGTTGCCATCGTGGCGAGCAGGTCGAACTGGTAGGACGTGAGGATGCAATCGTTATTGTCGAGCCGTACGGTGCGGCCATCGAGGTCAATCGTCAGGCGGCCAAACTGCAGCACGCTGGCGGGCGATGCCAGCGGCGGACGGCGCAGTATCGCGCGTAGACGCGCCAGTAGCTCGCGCGGCTCGAAGGGTTTCGGCAAGTAGTCGTCGGCACCCAGTTCGAGTCCGACCACGCGATCCATCGGGTCGCCTTTGGCAGTGAGCATCAGGATCGGCAGGTTGCCAACGGGAGCCGGTTGCTGGCGGATCTGGCGGCAGACCTCGAGGCCATCAATGTCCGGCAACATCAGGTCGAGCAGCACGGCCGAGTACGGTTCGGCCGTGCGTAATTTGTCCATCCCGGCCTGCGCGGTTTCGACATGCTCGACCGCGTAGCCGTTCTGGTTCAGGTAGGTGACGACCATCGCGCCGAGGCGGTGGTCGTCATCAATCATCAGCAAGCGCTGCGCCATCTCAGTTGGCTCCGGTGCAGTGGCTGGCGATGATGTGCATTACTGCTTGTCGGCGGGGGCGGTCTGCGCGCTGCGTTCTGCATTGCGCTCCGCATGGTGACCGCGGTGACCACCGTGATGTTTGCCTCGCTTGGCAAGCTGTTCGGCGATCCGTACGCGCTGCGCTGGTGTCAGCACTTCCGCGATGTCGGCCAGGGCGCTGGTCATGCGTCTGGAGGTCTGCTCATCGAGCTGCATTTCGGTCGCACGCACCTGTTCGAGTGCCGCGCGATCGATGCTAGGCTGGGCCAGCAAGGTCATGCCTTGGCGGTGGGCATCGCGACGCTGTTTGCGCAGTGGCATCAAGTCCTTGGCGGCGGCATTGGCGAGGGTGCGTACCTTGGCTTTTTGTTCCGGCGTGCCGTCAGATAACAGGCGTTCTATCATCTGGTCGATGCGCTTGGCCGACATCTCCGGCGACATGTTGCCGCGTTCGCCGCGCATCTGCTGATAGCCGCCGGCGCGTGGGTCCTTGCTCTCGCCGGCGGCCTGGACGAGACCGGTCCAGGAACCGGCGGCGATGACCACGGTCGCGGCAGCGGCGATGATCCAGCGACGGCCGAGGCGGGGCGATGACAGGGTGTTGGCTTGCTTGGTCATGGTGAATCCTTCCAGTGTGGTGGGTGCAAACACCGAATCGGTGTGCATGAACACACTGTAGCCAGCCGATGTAGCGCTGGCGTGTGCATCAGGTAAAGATAGGTAAAGACGGCCTATTTCACCGCCGCCTTGATCTTGGTCTGGTCACCGGCCATCACCACCGTCAGCTGCGCCGGATCGATCGCTTTGCGGAATGCCGCCGTGACCTGTGCGGTGGTCAGGGCGCTGATGCTGGCTTCAAACTGCTTGCTCCACTCGTAGGTTCGGTCAAGGGACAGATAGGTCGTCCAGCCAGCCGCGACACTGCCATCCTGTGCGCGGGTCTGCACGCGTTGTTGCAACAGGCCGGACTTGGCACGGGCGACCTCCGCATCGGTGAAGCCCTCCTTGATCACGCGTGCCAGTTCGGCCTTGACGGCCGCGTCGACCTTGGCCAGATTCTGCGGTGCGGCGATGGCCCGGATGCTGAAGCTGCCGGCACGATCAATCGATCCGGCGCTGAGCGACGAGCCGCCGCCATACGACAAGCCATCTTGCTGGCGCAACCGTTCCATCAGTCGCGAGTTCAGTCCGGCACCGCCGCCGAACACGTAATCGGCAATCGCCAGCGCCGGATAATCGGCATCGTCATCGCGCAGGTCGAGATTCATGCGCGCCGTGTAGAAACCGTTTTCCTTGTCGGGCGTGTCGATGTCCTGTTGTGATGGCGTGACCGCAAAATTGCGTTGTGGCAGTCGCGTGTACGGCGCGCCACTCGACCAGTTGCCGAACGCGTCACCGATCACCTGCGTGATCGCGGTGGCATCGAAGTCGCCGACCACCGAGATCTCGGCTTGCGAGATGCCGTAAAACTTCTTGTGGTACGCCTTGACCTGGTCAAGCGTGATCGCCTTGAGTCCGGTGATCTGCTCGTCGATGCTCTGGAAGGCGCGCCAGTCGTCTTTCGGATACTGGTTGAACTGCGCCGAGATCGCTTGTCCTGCCAGCACTTGCGGATCGTTGCGGCGGGACTCGATACCGACCAGGCTCTGGCTGCGCAGTTGCTCGAATTCGCTTGGCGGGAAGCTGGCGTCCTTGAGGACGTGCGCGACCAGCTTCAGTGCCGCTGGCAGGTGTTCGCGCGTGGTCTGGAAATTGAACAGGTTGCCGCTGAACTTGAGCTTGTCGAACTCGTCGACCAGTTGTTCGCGGCTGTATTTGCTGGTGCCACGCATGAGCATGCCGCTGACCATCGACGCGGCGGTCTGCTGGCCGAACAGGCTTTGCTCGTCGCCCCAGTGCAGGTTGATCGAGGTCGCCACGGTCGCTCCCCGGGTCGTCTTCGGCAAGAGTGCGAGATGGATGCCACCGAGTTGTGACAGCGTGGTGCGCTTGCCGATGTTGTCCTGACTCGGTTCAAAGATTTCACCCGCGTCGCTGCCGGTCTTGGCGACATAGCCTTGCATCAGGCTGTCGGGTAGTGGTGCGGTCGGAATCTCGGCGCGTTGCGGTGCGTCTTCCGGCAGGAACATGCCGGTGGTGCGGTTATCGCGTTTGAAGTAGCGACCGGCGGCAGCGGCGACCTCGGCGCTAGTGACTTTGGCCATCTGATCGCGGTTCTGGAACAGCAAGCGCCAGTCACCCAGCGCGATGGCTTCGGACATACCGACGCCGACTTTCTGGGGATCGTTCAGCATTTTTTCGATCTGGTTGGCGTTGTCGCGCTTGACGCGTTCCATCTCGTCGGCGGTGGGCGGGTTCTTGCTGAAGTCTTCGATCGCAGCGGTCATCGCGACGCGTACCGGTTCGATCGGATCGCCTTTCTTGACGACCGCGCCGACCAGTTGCAGACCTGGCGCGATACCGCTCACCGCGTAATTGAATACCTGCGCGGCCTTGCCGGTGTCGACCAGCAGCTTGTGCAGGCGGCCGTTTGGCGTGTCGCCGAGGATGTCGGCGGCGAACGACAAGGCATCGCTGTCGGGATGCAGTGCGCCTGGCATCTTGTAGCCGGTTGCGACGATCTGGATGTCACCCTTGCGGCGCACCGTGTAGCTGCGGTCGCCGTCCTGGGTTGGTTCGACGGTCCAGAATACTGGCAGCGTGCGGGTTGGTTTCGGGATCGCACCGAAGGATTTGCTGATCCGGTCCAGCGTTTTGTCGACGTCGAATTTACCGGCGACCAGCAGCACCGCATTGTCGGGCTGGTAGTAGGTCCGGTAGAACGCTTGCAGATTCTCGATCTTCACATTCTCGATATCGCTGCGGTTGCCGATGGTCGAGTTGCCGTAGTTATGCCAGTCAAAGGCAATGCTTTGCATGCGCTTGAGCATGACGCTGAACGGTGAGTTTTCGCCGCTCTCGAATTCGTTGCGCACAACGGTCATTTCGGAATCGAGGTCTTTTTTGGCGACAAAGGAATGCACCATGCGGTCGGCTTCCATCTCCAGCGCCCACTTCAGGTTGTCGTCACTGGCCTGGAAAAGTTCGTAGTAGTTGGTGCGATCGAGCGAGGTCGTGCCATTCATTTGCATGCCGCGCTGGTTGAATTGCTCCACCACGCTGGGGTTCTTTGGCGAACCCTTGAACATCATGTGTTCCAGCAGATGCGCCATCCCCGTCTCGCCGTAATTTTCATGGCGTGAACCGACCAGATACGTGACATTGACCGTCACCGTCGGTTTGGTCGCGTCCGGAAACAGCAGAATTTTCAAACCGTTTTTCAGGTGGTATTCGGTGATGCCCTCGATGCTGGTGACGCGTGACACGCCAGCGGGCAAGGCGGCAGCGTTCGCCGTGTGTGAAAACAGCGCCAGCAAGAACAGCGCGCAGATGAATCGGTGCCAGCGTTGCAGCATGATGATTGCCTCAGTGTGGTGAATCGGGGTTCAGTGGTGGCCGCAGACGCTGCAGGCAGCATCGCGGCGCAAGGTAATCGTGGTCCATTCCATCGTGCGTGCATCCAGCATTTGCAGACGTCCGGCGAGCGAGGTGCCGATGCCGACGATGAGCTTGAGTGCTTCGGCGGCCTGCATGCTGCCGATGATGCCGACCAGCGGTGCGAACACGCCCATCGTCGCACAGTTGATATCGTCGACGCTTTGCTGCGGCGGAAACAGGCAGGCATAACAGGGCGAGACCGGATCGCGCGCGTCGAACACGCTGATCTGGCCATCGAAACGGATCGCCGCACCCGACACCAGCGGCACCTTGTGGGTGACGCAGGCACGGTTGATGGCGTGGCGGGTAGCGAAGTTGTCGGTGCAATCAAGTACCACCGTGGCGCTGCGCACCAGTGCATCGAGACGTGCGCCATCGAGCCGCTCGTCGAGCGCGATGATGTCGATGCCGGGATTGATGGCCGTTAGTGCCTGTCTCGCCGACGCCACTTTGGGTTGGCCGACGCGCTCGGTGGTGTGCAGGATTTGTCGCTGCAGGTTGGTCAGGTCGACCGTGTCCTGATCGGCCAGCGTGATCGTCCCGGTACCCGCCGACGCCAGATACAGCGCCGCCGGCGAACCGAGTCCGCCGGCACCGATGATCAGTGCGTGGGCGGCAGTGATTTTTTGCTGGCCGTCAATATCAATATCATCGAGCAGGATATGGCGTGAATAGCGCAGCAGCTGGTGGTCGTTCATCAGTTGATCGGGTTCCTGTCAAAAGAAAAAGGCCGCATCGCTGCGGCCTGTCCGGACGTCCGGCGATTATTTGCTGGTGTCGCCTTTGATGTTTTCTTTTTTGATGCTGCTCTTGTCTGTTTCCTTGTCGCCGTCTTTGCGTATTTCTGGCGTGATCTTGGACAGTTGCACCGGCAAGCCCTTGAGCTGGTTGATGGCCTGCGCCAGCTGGAAGTCTTCCTTGCCACCGAATTCGAGCGGCTTGCGTTTCTTGGCAATGGCCGCCGCGCGGCGTGCTTCTTCGGCTTCATCGAAGGCCGGTTTGGCAACGTCGGCAACTGCCTTGTCGGTATCGTTGCTCAGGTGTTTCTGCAAGTCCGCCTCGTGCAGACGGAAGCTGTTGAGGCCATCCCCATCGGCGTATTCGTCGACCATCATGTCCGGTACGATGCCTTTGGCTTGAATCGAGCGGCCATTCGGCGTGTAATACCGTGCGGTGGTCAGCTTGACGGCCGTGTCAGCCGACAGCTGGCGAATGGTCTGGACCGAACCTTTGCCGAAACTCTGCGACCCCATGATGATGGCTCGCTTGTAGTCTTGCAGTGCACCGGCAACGATCTCGGATGCCGACGCCGAGCCGGCATTGATCAGCACGACCATCGGCACTTTCTTGATGGCGTCCGGCAGTTTGGCGATCGAATCGCCGACGCCACGTGCACCGTAAAACTCACGTCGGGCATAAAACGTCTGCTTGGAATCGGCCAGCTGGCCGTTGGTCGAGACGATCACCGCATCTTTGGGCAGGAAGGCAGCCGAGACGCCGATCGCGCCTGGCAATACGCCACCCGGATCATTGCGCAAGTCGAGCACCAGACCCTTGATGTTCGGGTCCTGGGCATACAGTGCAGTGATTTTTTTCGCCATGTCGTCGACTGTCGGTTCCTGGAACTGGGCCACGCGTACCCACGCATAACCGGGTTCGACCATTTTCGACTTGACGCTCTGGACGCGGATTTCCTGGCGGACGATGGTGACGATAATCGGTTTGTCTTCGTCTTTGCGCGCAATCGTCAGCGTGATCTTGCTGTTCGGCTCACCACGCATTTTCTTGACTGCTTCGTCGAGCGTGAGGCCCTTCGTTGGCGTGCTGTCGAGACGGGTAATCAGATCGCCTGCTTTCAGGCCCGCCCGGTAGGCCGGTGAATCTTCGATCGGCGAGATGACCTTGACGAAGCCATCTTCCATGCCGACTTCGATACCGAGGCCAACGAACTTGCCTTGCGTTCCTTCACGCAGTTCCTTGAAGGCTTTCTTGTCCAGGTAGGCCGAGTGCGGATCGAGTGAGGCGACCATGCCGGAGATGGCTTCGGTCAGCAATTTTTTGTCGTCGACGTTTTCGACGTAATCGGATTTGATCAGGCCAAACACATCGGCTAGCTGTCGCAACTCATCAATCGGCAGCGGCGCGCCGACATTTTTTTGCGCCATGGCGTCGAACTGCATCGAGCCGGCGATGCCAGCGACGATGCCTAATCCGATCAAGCCGATATTTTTGAGTTTAGTGCTCATTTTTCACCTGGTAGTTACCCATCCTAGTGGGTCAAACGCACGGCCTTGGTGCCGCATTTCAAAGTATAAGCCGGATTGTTCATTACCGCCGCTGTTGCCTGCCGTGGCGATGGTATCGCCACTTTTAACCACATCGCCGGGTCGTTTCAGGACCGACTGGTTGTTGCCATAAATGGTCAGGTACTGATTGCCATGATCAACGATGAGCAGGTTGCCGAAGCCGCGCAGCCAGTCGGCAAAGACCACTTTTCCTTCGGCGATGACACGGATCTCGGTGCCTTCCGCCGCGCGGATGAACAGGCCTTTCGAGTCCGGGCCCTCGCCGCGCGCCGCGCCGAAGCGGGTCACAATGTCCCCCTTGACTGGCAGTCGCAACTTGCCCCGCAGCCCACCAAAATTAAGGCCTGCATTCCCGCCTTCGACGCCGGCTTCCGGGCGAAGTTCATTGCGCAAGGCAAGTTTTTTGGGCGGCTCGTCATCATCAATGGCATCCGGATTGCTCGCGAGTGCGTTCGGCGCTGGTCTGGCACGCTTCCTGTCTTGCTGCGCCTGTTTGCGCGCTTGTTCGGCTTGCGCATCGGCCAGCTGTTTCAGCCGGCGCTGTTCGGCAGCGGCAGCGTCGGCCTTGCGCTGCGCTTCGATCAATTCGTCGAGCTTGCTGACCAGCCCGCTGAGGCGCTGATCATCGCGTTTCAAATCACTGGCCTGCTTGCGTTGCGATGCCAGCTTGGTCGATAGCGATGCCAGCAGCGTCGCGCGGCTGGCCTTTTCATTTTCCAGCGCGGTACGCTGTTCCCGTGCTTCGACGACAATGTCGGCCAATGCCCGTTGGGCTTCTTCGGCCTCGGCCTTGTTGCGCTCGATGGCCAGCAGGTCACCGCGCAGCGTGCTGATCAGGGTGGCCTGCGCTTGCGACACGTAACCGAGGTATTCGAGGTCGCGATTAATCCGGTTCGGGTTGTCACCGGAGAGCAGCAGCTTGATGCGGTCGTCATTACCCGCCACGTATTGCCCGCGCAGCAAACGCGATAACTGCGTCTGCTGGTTGCTGACCCGTTTGGCCAGGCCCGCTTGTTCGTCCGACAATTGTTTCAGCTTGCGCTCGGTCTGGACTTGCTCTGCATCGAGCTCATGCAGCGCGCGGTTGGCTTCCGAAATCGCTCTGGCGGACTTGCCGAGCGCCTCGGTGGCCTGGTCCGACTCGGCTTCGGTCCGGTTGATGGTGCTCTGCAGCGTGCCGAGCTGACGCAGCAGTTCGGCACGCTGCGCTTCGGCAGCTTCTTTCTCCCGGCTGCGTTCACTGACTTTGGCCGCGCTGGCAAGTGTCAGGCAGCCACCGGTCAGTGCCAGCAAGAGCAGCAGTTTTTTTAAATGGTGCATTGGCCGGCGCGTCAGCGCGCCTTGCCCTGGTTGGCGACGGCATGCAAGGCCGCTTCGATGGCGGCCGTGTCGCCGAGGTAATAGCTCCGGATTGGCTTCAGGTTGGCATCCAGTTCGTAGACCAGCGGCTGACCGTTGGGCACATTGAGACCGACAATGTCGTTGTCGCTGATGCCGTCCAGCGATTTGATCAGTGCGCGCAAGCTGTTGCCATGGGCCGAAATCAGGATCTGTTTGCCGGCACGGATGGCTGGCGCGATGGTATCGTCCCAGGCAGGCATGACGCGTTCGACGGTGTCTTTCAGACATTCGGTCAGCGGAATCTGTGCACGCTGCAGTCCGGCGTAGCGTGGATCCTGATACGATGCACGCGGATCAGCCGGTTCCAGCGACAAGGGCGGCGTGTCGTAACTGCGGCGCCAGACCAGTACTTGCTCGTCGCCGTATTGCGCGGCAGTTTCGGATTTGTTCAAGCCTTGCAAGGCGCCGTAATGGCGTTCGTTGAGGCGCCAGTCATGTTCGACAGGGACCCACATCAGGTCCATTTCGTCGAGTGTCAGCCAGAGCGTACGGATGGCACGCTTGAGCACCGAGGTAAAGGCCAGGTCGAAGCTGAAGCCGGCTTCGCGCAGGAGTTTGCCGGCCTGGGTGGCTTCGGCGCGACCCTTTTCGGTCAGGTCGACGTCGGTCCATCCGGTAAAGCGGTTGTCGAGATTCCAGGTGGATTCACCGTGGCGCATCAATACGATTTTGTACATGGCAGATAGGCAGTAGAGGGGAAATTGGAAGTGCATGGCAACGATTAGGATTCGCCGTGTCGCTTCTATTTTATAATGCGGCGATTGTTTTAAACCATTGGACCCTTGTGAAATTCTTGATCGATAACATTTTCCTTATTGCGCTGGTCGTTATTTCCGGCGGCGCGTTGCTGGTTCCCTTGTTGCAGCGACGCGGCACCAAGGTCACGACATTGCAAGCAACCCAGATCATCAATCAGGGCAAGACGCTGATTCTCGATGTCAGTGATGCCGCTGATTTTGCCAAAGGCCACTTGCGCGAAGCGAAAAATATTCCCCTGAAAGACCTGACTACACGCCTTGTCGAAATCGACAAGTTCAAGGCCAGGACGGTCATCGTCGTGTGCCCGAATGGCGTGCAGTCATCGAAAGCGACAGCGCGTCTCAAGAGCGCCGGTTTCAATGATGTCCATAGTCTGAGCGGTGGACTCGCAGCCTGGCAGACACAAGGTCTGCCGACCGTGAAATAACAGGAGTTACCATAATGACAGCACATGTTCTGATGTATAGCACCGGCGTTTGCCCGTATTGCACGATGGCCGAACGGTTACTGAAATCGAAGGGCATCGAAGAGATCGAAAAAGTACGCATCGATCTTGATATGGAGCAGCGCAACGTGATGATGCAAAGAACCGGTCGTCGTACGGTTCCGCAGATTTATATCGGCGATACCCACGTCGGCGGCTTCGATGATCTGGCGGCGCTCGAGCGCCTCGGCACCCTCGATGCGCTGCTGCAAGGCACCTGATTTTTACCGGCCGACGGCATCTGCTGCGGTCCCTTCAACCCCACTGAAAGTGTTTTATGGCTGACGAAATCCTGCAACCGATATTCCAGATTCAGCGTGTCTATCTGAAAGACCTGTCGCTCGAACAACCCAATTCACCGGCGATTTTCCTGGAGCAGGACGCGCCGACAATGGAAGTTGCCGTTGACGTCGGTGCCGAGCCTCTGGCCGAAGGCATCTTCGAATCGACCGTAACCATTACCGTCACCGCCAAGATCGGTGACAAGGTCGCCTTCCTGGTCGAGGGCAAGCAGGCTGGTATTTTCGAGGCACGTAACATTCCTCAAGATCAGCTTGATCCTCTGCTGGGTATCGGTTGCCCGAATATCGTGTATCCGTATTTGCGCGCCAATATTGCCGATGCGATTACTCGTGCCGGATTTCCGCCCGTTCATCTGGCTGAAATCAATTTTGAAGTGTTTTACCAGCAGCGCCTGCAAGCATTGGCCGAGCAGCAAAATACTGCCAATCTGCAAATGCCGGACGGTGCTGCCACCACCCACTGATGCCGTGACCGGCATGCCGCGTGCATGCCGGTTTTGCATCCCCCTCGGAGTCGCGCAATGAAATCTGTTCACTTGCATGGTGTCGTGGCACTGCTATCGCTGTGCGCAATCGGCCAAGCTCACGCACTGGACTACAAATCAATCGGCGCTGCGCCAGCCGTGCTCTACGACGCGCCTTCCCAGCGAGGAAGGAAAGTCTTCGTTGCCCCGCGCAACATGCCAGTCGAAGTCATCCTGACCTACGGCGAATGGAGCAAGGTGCGCGACGCCAGCGGCGATTTGTCTTGGGTCGAATCGAGGCTGTTGGACGCGAAACACCATGTAATCACCAAGGCGGCGGGTACACGCGTGCGCAGTACCGCAGACGACACCGCGCCCGTTGTGTTTACCGTCGACAAGAGCGTGATCCTGGAAGTCACCGAGTCGTCAACGTCTGGCTGGATTCAGGTTCGGCATCGTGACGGCCAGGGTGGATTTGTCAGGGCTGCCGATGTCTGGGGTGAGTAAGCTAGCTTCGCGGCGTTCGCTGCGATGAACATTACCCTGCTCGGGGCCGGTGCCTGGGGAACGGCACTTGCCGTGTCGCTGGCCGAACGCCATGCGGTTCAACTGTGGGGGCGCGATGTCGCCGCAATGCGCATTGCCTCCGAACGGCGTGAAAACGTCGACTATCTGCCTGGCATCACGCTTCCGCAGTCCCTGTTGCTCACCTCTGATTTCGATGCTGCCGTTTCCCATTGCGCCGCCAGCGATTCGCTGCTGATTGTGGCGTCGTCGGTGGCGGGACTGCGACCGATCGTGCATCGACTCGTCGGGCGATCGCCGACCAATCTGGTCTGGCTATGCAAAGGCTTTGAAGAAAACAGCGGACTGCTGCCGCACCAGATCGTGCCGCAGGTGCTGGGTGAGGACGTCCCCTGTGGGGCGTTGTCCGGACCCTCGTTTGCGATGGAAGTGGCCCGCGGATTGCCCGGCGCATTGGCGATCGCGTCGGCTAGTGCCGCATTGCGCAGCAGCGTCGTCCAGGCAATCCATGGTCCGCAATTACGTATCTATGCCACCGATGACGTCATCGGCGTCGAGGTCGGCGGTGCCGTCAAGAATATCCTGGCCATCGCCACGGGTATCGTCGATGGGTTGGGCTTGGGTCTCAATGCCCGGGCAGCGCTGATCACCCGCGGTCTCGCCGAGATCACGCGACTGGGCGTGGCGCTCGGCGGACGCAGTGAAACTTTTATGGGACTGGCGGGCATGGGCGACCTGATCCTGACCTGCACGGGTGACCTGTCGCGCAACCGCAAGGTGGGTCTTGCACTGGCGCAAGGAAAAACGCTAGCCGCAATTGAACATGAGTTGGGGCATGTCGCCGAGGGAGTGCGCTGTGCGCGAGAAGTGCGCACGCTGGCCGCTGCCTTGCAGATCGAGATGCCGATCACAGACGCCGTCGCTGGAGTGCTGTTCGATGGCAACGCGCCGAGCGAGACGGTGGCGTTGCTGTTGGCGCGGGAAGCCCGCAATGAGGCAGCTTAAATTCCTTAGCGCAACTTAACTGCTGTTTTTAGGTTGAATTTTGTCAAATAAATCTAAAGATCACGGGTTTTCGCTATTCATTTTTCAACTAAGGTTTATTCTGTAGTCATGTTTTATTGATAATCGGAAGATGCCATGAAAAAACTTATTGCAGGACTCGCATTAGCTGCTTTCAGCTTGATGGCGCAAGCCCAGAATCTGGTGGTGAATGGCAATTTTGAAGATAATTTGAATGCCTGGACTGAAGTCGTTTCCGGCAGTCCTCCCGCTAGCCAGCACGGCGTAATCAACTTTACTCCGTCAGGGCCAAACAACTTTTATTCGGTCGGCACTGTCGACCCGACCACCTTGTCCCAGTCGATTAACACCGTTGCGGGCACCCTCTACGATCTGAGCTTTGAGTTGCGTGGAGTAACTTCTCAGGAACTGCCGATAAACTATGCCAAGGTTCTGTTCGGTAATTATTCTTTCGAGCCTGCGAACTTCTACGGCGGATCGTTCACCAGATTTACCTACAAGGGTCTGCTTGCAGGAACCGGGCCTTCACTCTTGAGCTTTACGGCAAGCAGCGACCTCAGCTTCGTACACCTGGATAATATTTCTGTTCAGGTCAGTGCGGTCCCGGAGCCCGAAACCTACGCAATGATGTTGCTTGGCCTGGCTCTCGTTGGTTATGTGGCGCAGCGCCGTCGCAAGGCCTGAAAACTACGTTGTTGTTCGTCTCCGTTCAAAAAAGCCTCGATAAATCGAGGTTTTTTTTTCGAGGTCAACATCCGATGTTGGGATCTGTCCGTATAAATTTGTGAGAGTTTCGTGATGTAGAGGGCTTACAGTGCGGCACTTTTCACTTATATCGCACTCATATCGCTGGTATCGTTGCGCAATCGACGATTAGGCAGGCAACGCCGACCAGTTTTGACTTGGTGCCGGGAGCGTTTCCCTTATACTTAAACTCAATCCACAATCCAACACCCCATTCCTATGACTACTGCTTTTCATGTTCCTGATCGTCACACGCTCCGTGCTGCTGCCGCACGAGGGTTCACTCTGATCGAGATTATGGTTGTTGTCGTGATTATGGGCATTCTTGCTGCACTGGTGGTGCCGAAATTGATGGGGCGTACCGACGATGCACGCGTCACCGCTGCCCGTCAGGATATTGCCACCGTGATGCAGGCCTTGAAGCTCTACAAACTCGACAATCAGCGCTATCCGACTACCGAGCAGGGCTTGTCCGCACTGGTGAGTAAGCCGACCAGCGGTCCGGAAGCGCGTGGCTGGAAAACGGGTGGTTACATCGACAGGTTGCCGAAAGACCCATGGGGCAATCCCTATCAGTACCTGTCGCCCGGGATCAAGGGAGAAGTCGACGTCTTTTCGTTTGGTGCCGATGGTCAGAGCGGTGGTGCAGGTAACGATGCCGACATTGGTTCCTGGGACCTGTAGCCCACCGCGATGCTGAGCCATTTTCGTTCTGCCAGTCACCAGTCGCGGGGTTTTACGTTACTGGAGCTGCTGGTCGTCATGGTGATCGCCGGTGTGATGCTGGGAGTGGTGTCTTTTAATGCGATGCCTAGCGCACGGCAAGTGCTGGAAACCGATGCCCGGCGTATCGCGTTGCTGCTGCAGCTTGCCCGCGATGAAGCGATTGTGCGCAACAGTCCGGTGGCGTTCGAAGCCGATGCGCAGCGTTATCGCTTTCTTGTGCGTACAGACAATGTCTGGCAGGTGATCGACAAAGACGACTTGCTGCGCGAGAGGGAATTCAAGCGCGCGCCACTGACCTTGCTGATTAATCCGCCGCTTCCGCCTGTCAGTGGTCCGATGCGCATCGTTTTTGGTCGCGAGCCGGTCGACAAGCCGTTCGTGCTGACGCTGGAAGCCGAGGATGCGCGGGTCGATATTTCTGCCGATGGCATCGGCCACTTCGTGGTGGACTGAGATGAGCATGCCCGGATATCGCGCCCGTTGTGCTGGTTTTACGCTGCTGGAAGTGCTGGTTGCGCTCGTTATCGTCGGCACCGCGCTTGGTGCCAGTTTGCGTGCCGTCGGCAGTCTTACCCAGAACAGCAACGACTTGCGTGCCGCCATGATGGCGACGTGGTCGGCCGAAAATCGCTTGACTGAGATCCGTCTCGCGCACATCTATCCGCCACTCGGCAAAACCGTATTCGAATGCCCGCAGGCCGAAATGCGACTAGTGTGCGAACAGGAAGTCCTGTCGACCCCGAATATCAATTTCCGTCGGGTCGAAGTGAGTGTCTACGATGTGTTGTTACCGTCCCGTCGCATCATCAAGCTGAATCAACTTGTCAGTGCTTAAATTGCCTCTCTCCCCCCGGCATTCGCGGCGTGGTTTCACGCTGATCGAGTTACTGGTCGCCATCACGATCTTGGGTGTGATCGCCGTACTCGGCTGGCGTGGACTCGACAGCATCGTCCGAGCACGCCTCGCACTGACCAGTGATCTCGAACAGACGCATGGCATGCAACTGGCCTTCGCGCAGATGCAAAGTGATTGCGGCCTGATTGCCGACGCCGTCTTGCTTGGTACTCGCCCCAATTTGCTATCGGATCAGGGGCGTTTGCTGATCGTGCGCAAGGTCTATGCTGAAAATCAGCCAAGCAGGTTGCAAGTAGTCGCCTACCGACTGCGTCAGGGTGCGTTGATGCGCAGCGAGTCCGATGCAACACGCGACCTCGATCAGCTCGACCAGTTCTGGCAGGCGGCCAGTGCTGACACGAACAACAGCAACAGCGTGACCCTCAAGACTGGCATCGATGCCATGACGGTCAAGTCATGGGACGGCAATGCGTGGAGCATGGTGCAGCCTGTCGCGACGGCAAATAATGGCGTTGCCCCGCCGCCGGGTACGGTGGCACCAGGTCGGATGGCGATGAAAGGCTTGCAAGTAACGTTGCAGCTTCATGGGCAACAAGCCTTGCTGGTCAAGGCATTTTTACTGGGGGCGGTATGACCCCATCCCATCTGTGCCAGTACCGACAACGGCAACGCGGTGTTGCCGTGATCACGGCCTTGCTGCTGACGACGCTGGCGGTGACCATCGTGGCCAGTCTGTTCTGGCAGCAGCAGGTGCAGGTGCGCTCGATCGAAAATCAGCGTACCCAGTTGCAGAAACAATGGATCTTGCGTGGAGCGCTGGATTGGTCGAGCCTGATTCTGCGGTCGGATACCAACCAGGTCGATTACCTTGGCGATCCCTGGGCCATCCCGCTGGAAGAAGTCCGGCTCGATGAGTTTGTTGAAAACGGCAAGCAGGATGCCGATGCCAGTAGCGCTGCGCTGTCCGGCTATATCGTCGACGCGCAGTCACGGTTGAATGTGAATGCCCTGGTACGCAATGGTGGCGCGCTCAGTCCTGCCGATGTGGCCGCTTTTGCAAAGTTGCTCAACAACCTCAGAATTTCCTCGGCCAATGCACTGGTCAATGCGACCGTGAGTTACCTTTTAACGGTACGTCAGCCACCAACGGCCGTCGTGGCGAACACGGGATCGGGCAATCCCACACCGGACAGCACTACCGCCACCCAATCGCAATCCAGTGCGCACATGATGCCGCTGAGTCAGCTTGATGACTTGCTTGCCATCCCCGGTTTTACAGAAGAAATTTTGCTTAAAATCAAGGATCACGTCATTGTGCTGCCTTTTAGCGAGAGCAAGATCAATGTCAATACCGCCTCTGCCGAAGTCTTGTCTGCGGTCATTCCTAGATTGAGCCTGTCGGATGCTGGCACGCTGGTGGCCAGCCGTGAACGCGCCTATTTCAGGGATACTGCTGATTTCAACAATCGCCTGCCAGCAACAAATGCAACACCAGCAACCAGCGCAGTTTCCCTCGACGTCAAAACCGAGTACTTTCTGGTTAATGGCAAAGTGAAGCTCAATAATGCGGTTCTGGAAATACAGTCGCTAGTGCAGCGACGCGGGTCGGCAGTCACGATCCTCTGGACCCGAGAAACCTAGAAAGCGAACGGAACCTTTTGAGCACACTCTACATTCGCTTGTTACCTAAAGCCGAAGCCGAACGCCTCGACGAACTTGGCCAGTCAGGATGCGCATACGCGCTGGTCACCGACGGTGGTGCGATTCAGAAAGAGGGCGCGTCGCAGCTTGCCGATTTGCGTGCTGTCATTGCCGAGTCAGAGCGCGTCACGCTGCTGCTAGCTGCCAGCGACGTGACCCTGTTGCGCATTCGCGTGCCACCGCTGTCGCCCGCGCGACTACGCGCCGCACTACCCAATATGCTGGAAGAAAAATTGATGTCGGACCCGGCAGAGTGCGTGATTGTCGCCGGCGCGATGGCCGACGGTTTGCGCACGGTCGCTGTCGTGCAGCGGTCCTGGCTGGAACGACTTGTGCAATTTTTTACCGCGCAGGGTGCGCGTCATCTCAGCGCTTTGCCGGCACAACTGTGCGTGCCGTACCAACCTGGTGTCGTGTCCGCTGTCATGCTCGAGCATGCGACAGATCTGGAGCTGGTGATCCGTCTTAACGAACAGGAAGGCATAGGGATCGCGGTATTGCCGGACCAGGTAGAGAGCGCGTTGCAGGACACCCTGCAGACGCTATGTGCGGTGGTGCCGCTAGCGCCGATGGCGTTGTACCTCACTCCATCCAGTGTGCCGACTTGCCAGTCATTGCTGGACGACGGGCAGCATGAGCGTATTACGCTTTTCCCCGACAACTGGCTGCGCTGGGTGACCACTGCACGCGGTGTGACGTTAAACCTGATGAGCGGCCTTGGTGTGGCCGGAGGCAGTGGCCTGAATTTGGGACCGTGGCGGTGGACCATCGGTCTTGCCGTCGCGACGCTGCTCATTAATGTGACGGCACTCAATGTCGACTGGTTGCGTATGCAGCGCGAAGCGAGCGTACTGCAAGCCAGCATGATCCGGACTTACAGGGCTGCGTATCCAAAAGAGACCGCGATCATTGATCCCATCGTTCAACTACGCCAGAAAATCGCTGCCGGACAGCGCGCGTCCGGCCAGGCGGCACCAGATGATTTCACGAGCTTGCTGGCCGCATTCAGTGATGCCTGGAATAGCGTCATGCAAGGAAGACAGTCGCTGGTGATTGCCGGCATCGAGTATCACGACCGTGGCTTGCAGATCAAGCTCAAGCCCGACGCACAACCGCCTCTGGAGCAGATCAAGGCCGCACTGGCGCAGCGTCAGCTCAGCCTGTCGCAACAAAATGCCGGTGTCTGGCAGATCAGGAGTAGCAAATGAGTAATTCGAGTACTACGTCCAATTTGCGGACCAGCATCCAGGGCGCACGCGAATCCGCAGCGACATTCTGGAATGACCGGAGTGCGCAGGAGCGCAAGCAGTTGCTGGTCATTAGCAGCGTGCTCCTGCTCACACTGTTGTACCTGTTGCTGATCGCTCCCGCTTTGTCAGGGCGCGAGCAATTGCGCAATAGCCTGCCGGAGTTGCGCCAAAAGGCGGCCGAGATGCAGCAACTGTCACGCGATGCCGCAGCGCTGTCGGCCAACATCGCGCCGCCGCCGCCGCTGTTGTCAAAGGAAATCATGGACACGTCGCTCGCCACGCGCGGACTGAAACCGCAAAGCGTGGTGGTCTCCGAGGACGTCGTGCGTATCCAGTTGTCATCGGTGTCGTTTGCCGCATTGGTCGACTGGCTCGGGGAAGTACAAAAAACCGTCCGGTTGTCGGTCATCGATGCGAATATCACTGCGCAAACGGCGAGCGATACAGTCAATGCAACGCTCACTTTGCGCCAGCTAAAGAGCGAGAGCCGGAGTGAGTAAACAAGCGCGGCGCTGGCCGCGTGTCGCATTGTGGCTACTTGCCGGAATAGTCATGATGGTGTTGACGGTGCTGGTGTTTTGCCCAGTCAGTTGGATGGCACGACTGCTTGAAAAACAGACCGCCGGTCGCCTGATACTGGGAGATCCGCAAGGCTCGTTGTGGCGCGGGTCTGCCTTCATCGGCGGCGCAGCGGGCGACAACGAACCGGTGACGGCGCTGTTGCCTGGCCGATTTTCATGGCAATTGTCACCGCTGGTGCTGGTGGGGGTGGTCGATTTGACGCTGGAAAATCCGGCTGCATTATCGAGTCCGGTGCAGGTCACGGGAAGCTGGAGCGCCTGGACAGTGAGTCCGGCCGTGCTGACCTTGCCGGCAGAACGACTTGCCGGGCTTGGCGCACCACTCAACACGGTGCAACCGTCTGGCGTGATGCAGTTGTCGTGGGGGCCGCTGGAACTGGCGCGCAACGGTCCTGGTGTTGATCTGATCGGCAGCACGACGCTGGACTTGCGTGATGTCGCTTCGCGGATGTCGCCGGTCCGCCCGCTGGGCAGTTACACCGTACAGATGGATTGGCAAGGTAGTAAAGCCACGCTGCAATTGAAGACCCGAAGCGGACCATTACTGCTCTCTGGAAATGGTTCGTTTGCCGACGGCCGACTGCGGTTTTCAGGCATGGCAGAAGCCGATGCAGGGCATGCAGACCAGTTGTCCAATCTGCTCAATTTGCTGGGTCGGCGCCGTCGAGACGGTGACCGCGACGTTATCGCGTTAGAGTTTAAATAATGGAAAATTACCTCGTGCACACACACCACTCTATTTCCCCGATCCAGCCAAGATGGCGTCGGATCAGTGCCGCGGCTCTGCTTTTGTGCGCAGTGGCTGGCATCCCGCAACCACTTCTGGCCGCCGATCCGCCAGCAGGTTCTGCCGTGATGAATTTCGTCGGGGCCGATATCGAGTCCGTGATCAAGGCCGTCGGACAATACACCAGCATGACCTTCATCATCGATCCGCGCGTGAAGGGCACGATCAGCCTGGTGTCAGAAAAGCCGGTAACAAAAGCGCAAGCCTTCAGTCTGCTCACCTCGGCGCTGCGCTTGCAGGGTTATGCAGTGGTGATCGGCGAGGACTTCGCCAAGGTCGTGCCGGAAGCCGATGCGAAATTGCAGGCGGGTCCGTCGCAAGGACTCAACGTCAAGGGCGATCAGATTGCAACGCAGATTTTTCGACTTAATTACGAATCGGCTGCCAACCTCGTGACGGTATTGCGGCCGCTGATTTCGCCGAACAATACGATCAACGCCAACCCCGGTAACAACTCGCTGGTGATCACCGATTACGCTGATAACTTGCGTCGCCTCGGCAAGATCGTCGCCTCGCTGGATGCGCCGGCCAGCGGCGACGTCGATATCATTCCGATCCGCTATGCGATCGCCAGTGACCTTGCGCAAATTGTCACGCGTCTGCTCGATTCCGGCGCCACTGTAGGCATGGCCGATGGTGGCAAGATCAGTGTGCTGGCAGACAGTCGCACCAACTCGCTGGTCATTCGTGCGCCGTCGCTGGCACGCGCCAATCTGGCCAAGTCGCTCATTGCCCGTCTCGATCAGCCGACCGCGCAACCCGGTAACGTCCATGTGGTGTACTTGCGCAACGCCGATGCGACCAAGCTTGCGCAAACCTTGCGCTCGGTGATGACCAACGACACGTCGGCACCACAGCAGCAATCGCCAATGCAATCGCAGCAGCAATCGCAGCAACAGCAAGGCTTCGGTCAGAGCCAGGGCGGCGGCATGACTGGCAGCAGCATGCAGCCATTGCAACAAAGCGGTTCGTTGTCGAATCAGTCTTCTTCAGGTGGCGCGGGCGGAAGTGCTGCTGGCTTTATCCAGGCCGATGCAACGACCAATACGCTGATCATTACGGCCAGCGAAGCGGTCTATCGCAACTTGCGAGTCGTCATTGACCAGCTTGATGTGCGCCGGGCCCAGATCTATATCGAATCGCTGATCGTCGAAGTCTCGGCCAAGAAGGCGGCTGAATTCGGCATCCAGTGGCTTGGACTTTCCGGCAATTCAAACAGTAATTATCGGGTGGGTGCAGCCAGTACTTTTTCAACGGATAACATCGCCGGCCTCGCGGCCGCTGCCAAGGCGGGCACGGTTCCTGCTGTTGGTGCCGGTCTGACGCTGGGCGTGTTCCGTCAGATTAATGGTGCGCTCGGACTCGGCGCACTGGCGCGGGCGCTGGAATCGGATGACGGAACCAACATCCTGTCGATGCCGAACCTGATCACGCTCGATAACGAAGAAGCCCGCATTATTGTCGGCCAAAACGTACCGTTTATTACCGGTCAGTACACGACTCAGGCATCCGGCGGCGGTAGCGGTGTCAATCCGTTCCAGACCGTCGAGCGCAAGGATGTGGGCTTGCAGTTGCGCGTGCGGCCGCAGGTTTCGGAGGGCGGCACCGTGAAGATGGCGATCTACCAGGAAACCTCGGCGGTCCAGAGTTCGACAAATACGGCCGGCATCATCACCAGCAAACGCTCGATCGACACCAACGTACTGGTCGATGACGGCCAGATCATTGTGCTCGGTGGCTTGATCGAAGACACGCTCGAAGACGGTAATGAGCGCGTGCCGGGACTGGGTGATTTGCCAGTCGTCGGCAACTTGTTCAAGTACCAGAAACGCAATCGCACCAAGACCAATTTGATGGTGTTCCTGCGGCCGACCATCATCCGCAGTAACGAGCAAAGCCTCAGTCTGTCCGGTGACCGGTACGACTTGATGCGCAAGGTCCAGCAGCAATCGCAACCGGCCGAATCGCTGGTACTGCCGAATATGACCACACCGACCTTGCCGGTGCTGGAGAACGGCATGCCGGGCGGTGGCAACATGGTTCGCCCGATTGCGCCAGCGATGGGACTGCCGCCAAAGGTGACACCTGAGCCGGCACCGATCCAGAATTAACCTGATTTCAACGAGCCGCCATGATAGATGCACGACTTTTACCGTTTGCTTTTGCCCGCGACTTCGCGTTGCTGGCGCATCGCCTGACGTCCGATAGTGCTGTCGAGGTCTGGGTGTCCGATGCCACTCAGGCCACGGCGGTGGCCGAAGTCAGCCGTCGCTTCGGTCGCATCAAATTGCGCTCGATGCCGCACGGCGAACTTGAAGAGGCCATTGCCCGTGCCTATGCCGGTTCCGGTGGCGATGCGGCGCAAGTCATCGACGAGTACGAGTCTGACCTTGACCTCAACAAGCTCATGCTGGACATGCCTGCGGTCGAGGATTTGCTCGAATCGGCCGATGACGCGCCGGTGATCCGGATGATCAACGCACTGCTGACGCAGGCATTGCGCGAAGGGGCCTCGGATATCCATATCGAACCATTCGAGCAAATTTCAGTGGTGCGGTTTCGTATCGACGGTACGCTGCGCGACGTCGTACGTCCCAAGAAAGCCATCCACGCGTCGTTGATTTCGCGTATCAAAATCATGGCCCAGCTCGATATTGCCGAAAAGCGTCTGCCGCAGGACGGTCGGATCACCCTGCGGGTTGGTGGAAAGCCGGTTGACGTGCGTGTCTCGACGCTGCCGACAGGACACGGAGAGCGTGCGGTACTGCGCTTGCTGGACAAGGAAGCCGGTCGACTTGACCTGGAACACCTCGGCATGAGCGAGACGGTGATGCCGCAGTTTGATGAGTTGATCAGCCAGCCCCACGGCATCGTGCTCGTGACTGGCCCGACCGGTTCGGGCAAGACCACGACGCTGTATGCCGCGCTGTCGATGCTCAACGTCTCGACCACCAACATTCTGACTGTCGAAGATCCGATCGAGTACGAGCTGGCCGGAGTGGGTCAGACCCAGGTCAACCAGCGTATCGACATGACGTTCGCCAAGGCGTTGCGGGCGATTTTGCGGCAGGATCCGGATGTCATCATGATCGGCGAAATCCGCGACCTCGAAACAGCACAGATTGCCGTGCAAGCTTCGCTGACCGGCCATCTGGTGCTGGCTACCCTGCATACCAATGATTCGGCGGCCGCCGTCACGCGCTTGCTCGACATGGGGATCGAACCGTTCCTGTTGTCGTCGTCTTTGCTGGGTGTCGTGGCGCAACGGCTGGTGCGCAAGTTATGCGCCGAGTGCCGCGTTTTCGACGGCACGTACTGGCAAGCAGCCGGATGTGAAAAATGCGGTGAGACCGGCTACCACGGACGCGTCGGCGTCTACGAATTGCTGCGTACAACCGAGGCGATCCGGGCGCAGATCCATAATCAGGCTTCGGAAGCCGATGTCCGCAATGCGGCCCAGCGCGATGGTATGCGCACCATGCGCGAAGACGGTGAGCGCTGGCTCATCAACGGCGTCACCACGCAGGCAGAATTGCTGCGCGTCACAAAGGATTAACGCGTGCCGGCATTTCGCTATGAAGCCGTCGACGATGACGGCAAAACCAAAAAAGGCGTACTCAACGCCGACAGCGCCCGCGCTGCCAGAGCGGATCTGCGCAGTCAGGGCATGACGCCGATCACGGTGGGTGCGATTACCTCCCAGGTCGATGAGTCTGGTCAGACCAAGGCACGCAGTTTTGGCGATAAATTATCAACCAACGAACTGTCCTTGTTCACAAGGCAACTGGCCAGCTTGCTGGAAGCCAGTTTGCCGCTGGAGCAGGCCTTTTCGGCCCTGCTGGAGCAGGCTGAACGCACCTATTTGCGTGACCTGATCGCGTCGATCCGCTCGGAAGTCATGGGTGGGGCGTCGCTGTCGGATGCGCTGTCGCATCATCCACGCGACTTTGCCGATATTTATCGTGCGCTGGTCGCCTCTGGCGAGCAAATTGGCCAGCTGGCCAAGGTGTTGTCGCGCCTGGCCGACTATATCGAACGACGCAATGCGCTGGTCCAGAAGGTCAAGTTAGCCTTCACCTATCCGGCCATCGTCACGGTGGTGGCCTTCGCCATCGTGATTTTCCTGTTGACCTATGTGGTGCCCCAGATTGTTTCGGTATTTGCCAACACCAAGCAAAAATTGCCATTGCTGACCATCATGATGCTGGCCGTGTCGGATTTCGTGCGCAACTATGGATGGATGGTGCTGATCGTGGTTGTCGCATTCGCGTTTGCCTGGCGCGCGGCGCTCAAAAACGTCGATATCAAGCTGCGCTGGCATACCTGGCTGCTGACGGCACCACTGTATGGCAAGTTCGAGCGCAGCCTCAACACGGCGCGGTTTGCCAGTACGCTGGCCATCACCACCGGGTCCGGTGTGCCGATCTTGCGCGCCCTGCAGACCAGCCGGGATACGCTGTCCAATATCGCCATGCGACAGCAGGTTGAGGAGGCGGCCAACAGTGTGCGCGAAGGCGTTGGCCTGGCACGTGCGTTGTCGGCACACAAGCACTTTCCGCCAATGCTGATCCACATGATTCGTGCCGGTGAAATAACCGGCGAATTACCGGCAATGCTGGAGCGAGCCTCGAATGCTCAGGAACAAGATCTGGAGCGGCGTGCGCTCACTATCGCCGGCTTGCTCGAACCGGCACTGATCCTGGCGATGGGTGTGGTCGTGCTACTGATTGTACTGGCGGTACTCATGCCTATTATTGAAATTAACCAGCTGGTGAGGTGATGATGACTATCCGTGTAACTCTCTCAAGCTGTTGGCCGCACCCGGAAGGAATCGCATGAAGCGCGTGTCGTTAGTCGCCAGTTTTTTGTTGTTCATGGCGCTGTGTGCCTCAGCGACCTACTGGACGCTGCAATTCATGAAGCCGCCACAAAGACCGACGGTCGGTGTGGTTCAGCCAGCTCGGAGCGACGCCTCACTGGACGCGGCTGCAGGGCTGTTCGGCGGGCGTGCGGCAAAAGTGGCACTGGCTAGCAATTTTCAGCTCAAGGGTGTGGTGGTTGCTGGCAATGCAGGTGAAAGTGTCGCGATCTTGATAGCTGACGGCAAGCCGCCCGTGGCCAGCGGTGTCAACAGTGAAGTAATTCCTGGCGTGATCGTCAAGGAAGTTCACGACCAGTATGTCTTGTTGTCAGAAGGCGGCATCGTCAAGCGTGTCGAGTTGCAGGAGGGATCGAAGACCTCCATGCAGCAAGTGAATTTGTCTGCCGTATCGCCGCCGTTGATGATGCGGCCCGTACCTGCTCAGCAGCCAGTGCCGGTGCCAGTGGCACCAGCGATGCCTGCTACGTTCGTGACACCGGCAGACCAGCAGGGCCTGCCGGTGATGCCGCCCTCGAGCGTAGAGCAGGCCCCCGGGACACTTCCCAATGTCCCGCCGGGCATACCGCCAGGAATGGGTGGGAATAACCCGAATCAGCGCGGTAGGTAAATGGAAGTCTGGTCCGAGTCTGTTCGCGCCAACTAGAGCACGTAACGCGACAGATCTTCGTTGATGGCCAACGCACCAAGTCGCTCGTCGACATAAGGTGCCGTGATCTCGACCGTTTCACCCTTGCGCTGGGTAGCATCGAACGACATGTCTTCGAGCAGTTTTTCCATCACCGTATAAAGGCGGCGAGCACCGATGTTTTCGGTTTTTTCGTTGACCGAATAGGCGATTTCAGCCAGCCGGCGGACACCCTCGTCAGTGAAGGTGACCGTCAGATTTTCGGTCGCCAGCAAGGCCTGGTATTGCCGGGTCAGGCAAGCATCGGTTCCTGTCAGGATGCGTTCAAAGTCGGCAATCGACAGGGATTCGAGTTCGACCCGAATCGGAAAACGCCCCTGCAATTCGGGGATAAGGTCGGACGGTTTGGCCAGATGAAAAGCACCTGACGCGATAAACAGAATATGGTCGGTGCGGATCATGCCATATTTGGTGTTGACCGTTGTGCCCTCGACCAGTGGCAGCAAGTCGCGCTGCACGCCAGCACGCGAAACCTCGGCACCACCCGTTTCAGAGCGACTGGCAATCTTGTCGATTTCATCAAGGAATACGATACCGTTCTGCTCGACATTATTGATTGCCTTCTGCTTGAGCTCGTCTTCATTGAGCAACTTGCCAGCTTCTTCTTCGATCAACAGCTTTAGCGCTTCCTTGATCTTGAGCTTGCGCGATTTCTTGCGGTTGCCGCTCACGCCAGAAAACATCGTCTTGATCTGCTCGGTCATTTCTTCCATGCCGGGTGGGGCCATGATCTCCATTTGCGGGCCGCTATCGGCTACTTCGATTTCAATCTCGTGATCGTCGAGCGATCCTTCGCGCAAGCGCTTGCGAAAAGTTTGGCGGGTCGTGCTACCGGCAGCAGGTGTCCCGTCCGTCGCCACTGGCTGGATGCCAAAATCGCGTGCCGGCGGCACCAGAATATCGAGGACCCGTTCTTCGGCAGCCTCGGCTGCGCGGTCACGGACCTTGCGCATTTCGGATTCACGGGTCTGCTTGATTCCGATGTCGATGAGGTCACGGATGATGGTGTCGACGTCGCGCCCGACATAGCCGACTTCCGTAAATTTGGTCGCTTCGATTTTGATGAAGGGGGCGTCGGCGAGACGCGCAAGCCTGCGCGCTATCTCGGTTTTGCCGACACCGGTCGGTCCGATCATGAGGATATTTTTTGGGGTAATTTCGTGACGCAGCGGTTCGGCAACTTGCTGGCGGCGCCAGCGATTGCGTAACGCAATGGCGACCGCGCGTTTGGCGTTGGCCTGGCCAACGACGTGCTTGTCGAGTTCGGTCACAATTTCTTGCGGGGTCATGTTCATCAGCGTAGGAGTAGAGGTCATTCCAGCGTCTCGATCGTATGGGAAAGGTTGGTGTAAATACACAGCTCACCGGCGATCGTCAGCGATTTCCGAACGATATCGGCGGGAGACAAGTCTGTATTTTCCTGCAGTGCCTTGGCGGCGGATTGCGCAAACGCACCGCCCGAGCCAATTGCTCCGATGCCGTCTTCGGGTTCCAGCACATCGCCATTGCCGGTGATGACCAGCGTGGTTTCGTGATCCGCCACAAGCAGCATCGCTTCAAGGCGTCGCAACATGCGGTCGGTGCGCCAGTTCTTGGCCAGTTCGACCGAGGCGCGCATCAGATTACCTTGATATTTTTCGAGCTTGGCTTCGAACAGTTCTATCAGTGTGAACGCGTCTGCGGTTCCGCCGGCGAATCCTGCCAGCACCTTGCCGTTATAGAGCTTGCGCACCTTGCGAGCGGTGCCCTTCATGACGATATTGCCGAGAGTTACCTGGCCATCTCCTCCTAGTGCGACCAGATTGCCGCGTCGGACAGAAAGAATCGTCGTTCCGTGAAATTGTTCCATGCCACCCTTTCAAAAGTCTTGTGCAGCAACTGGCTCAGGACAAGCCGCATCGCTACGTCAACATTAAAAATGGGGCTGGTGCGGGCGATTGCAAGCCAGGGTCGCTGCAGCGGCTATTCTTTGCGCGGAGTGATGCGGGCGATTTCGCGTAGACCCATGACATTGAACAGCGCTGTGACGAGTTGGTTGACGTTGTGTAGTTCGATGACACGGTCTTTCGCGGCCAGTGGTGCCAGGCAACTGAGCAGTTGCCCCGCCGCGCTGAAATCGACCCGCGCAAGATGCTTGCAATCGATGATTGCAGGATTGTGCTGGGCAGCGAACTGGGTAATCCTGGTGATCAGGTCGGCCTTGCCATCGACTAAGACCGGCATCATAAAAACGTTTTCCGGTGTCGGTGGTCGGTTGGTCGTGATGGCGGACACCTCGGGTGGACTGAGGAAAGCTGGTGGCGAGACTTCGAACGTGATGCAGTAATCAATACTGGTGTCTTCAAAGTCCTGTTGCCTGTTTTGTAATTGCAGCAGTTCCAGAAGTAAAAGCCAATCTGCTTCGTTGCCGCCACGGCGACCCGTTTCACACCTTGCATGGATCCGGTCCGAGAATGCGCTGGCATGGATCAGTTCTACGACGCACCCTGCATCCTTCAACTGTTTTAGTGTCACGAGCAACATCTGGCAGCCTTCGCTGGTGATGGCGGTCAGACGAGTGACATCGAGTTTTATTTGCGTATTACCAACGGCTAATTGTCGGACTCGCTCGAGCTGCTTTTGAATGGATGCATCGAGATCGCCGGATAGCGCGATAGGGGCGCGGGTTGGCTGTGCTGCGGCAATGGAATCTGACTCTTTCTGCACGGGTGCAATCCAAGTCGGTGGCGAACATTCGAATTTGTTCGCAAAATCGGCTGCGAGCTTCTCGAATGCGGCTTGGCGCCCGGTGATTTGATACAGGTCGAAGAGCATGGCCCATACCGTACGTGATGCGTCGCCGGTCTGGTTGTCTTCTATCGCGTCGAGCAACATGCTTTCAACGATTTCATTCTGATCGTTGGCAAACAAGATCGCTGCTTCTTCAATGATCGGTGCGGTTTCAGAGAAGGGTAATTCAACTTTATGGAGGCCGACGTCGCCACCGAGCATGAAGTCTGTCGACATGGCCAGTCCTGGCAGCGTGTCGAGGAATGCGTCACTGGCACCTTGTTGCGGTGCGTTGCCAGCACTCGCTTGAACGGTTCCAGTCTGACCCGGGGATTGCCGTGTCGGTACGTCATGGAGACCTGGCAAGGTCCCTGGTGGGCGAGTCAGCTCGTACGACATCTCACTTTCAATCGCGTCAATCTTTAGCGCGGTTTTGCGTGCGGCATCTCTTTGTATACCTTGGGAACTTGCAGCGCGTTCAGCGGTGAGTGCTGAGTCAACTGAAACGATAGCGCCGCCTCGCTTTCGCCGTGGCGCGTCAATTTCCGAGAGTGGAGAAATCTCTCGTTGATTTTTTTTGCCTAGAAATGAAAAAAAACCCACGGCATTCCTGAAAGGTTGGTCAGACGCAAAAAATGTGAAAGTACGCGCGTGCGTGCGTGGTTTATCTATCGTTTAAGTTCTTTTATCGTTATCGTGCGGTGCTTAGTTCTCTTGCTTCGTCCTGGTGAGTTCGTCTGAATTGGTACCGACTCACTTATCCATACTCGTATCGAATGAGCTGTCAAAACATTGCTGTGGCTTAGTCACCGTAAAGCTTTTGTTTCAATTCGCGTCGTTGTTGCGCTTCCAGTGACAGCGTCGCTGTCGGTCTTGCCAGCAAGCGCGGTATGCCGATTGGTTCACCCGTTTCCTCGCACCAGCCATACTCTCCGCTATCTATGATCCCAATCGACTGCTGTACTTTTTTTAGTAGTTTGCGCTCACGGTCACGTGTCCGCAGTTCCAGCGCATGCTCCTCTTCGATCGTCGCACGATCGGCCGGATCAGGAACTAGTACGGTTTCGCGCAAATGCTCGGTGGTTTCTCCGGCGTTTTTAAGTAGATCTTTTTCGAGTTGCTGCAAACGTGCCTTGAAGAAAGCCAACTGCGCTTCGTTCATGTAATCCTTCTCGCTCATCTTGAGCAATTGCTCTTCGGTCATCAGAGCACCGTCGGAGGATATTGAAGAATTTGTTTTGGTTGTTTTGGTTGCCACTTCGGTTACTTTCGAGACTGCAGTTCGTTGGATATTACCCTCAAATCCAGCGCTGGCATTGTTAATGCGCAGAGTTGTGCCGGATTGGGGCGCTTAGGCTCTAAAGCGCTCTGTTGCAACTAGCTGGTATATCTGGATGATGCAGCATATGATCAGAAAAACACCATGAAGTTGTTGTTCGTGACGGTCTTCCCTGGGTATTGCCACTTACGTCACTTCTAGGCGGAATTTGTAGCATCAGCGGCTGATTCGAATGCTGACAGCCAAGCTCGACAAAGCTGTCTTCGACAGTTTATACCAAACACTGTTCCAGACCATGAATAAAAATTTCTTCTGGTAAGTTTTTACCGATAAAAACCAGCTTGCTTTCCCGTTTTTCGGTATCTCCCCATCGTGCACCAATGTCACTTCCCATGATTTGGTGCACGCCTTGAAACAACACTTTTCGGTCTGCGCCATCGACGGCCAGCACACCTTTGTAGCGCAGCATGCGTGGGCCATATACCTGCACCAGGCCGCCAAGAAAGTCATCGAGTCGTGCCGTATCGAAGGGGCGCAAACTTTTAAATACAAACGCTTTGATGTCGTCCGTGTGACCTGAATGGTGATGATCGTGACCTGCATGCTCATTGCAATCATGGTCATGATCGTGGTCCTCTTCCTTGGCCAGGAAAGCCGGGTCGATATCGAGCTTGTCATTGAGATTAAAGCCCCGAATGTCGAGAATATCTCCGATCGGGGTCATGCCGAAGGCACTCTTGCCGATGGCTGCACGCGGATTGATCCGCCGGATACGTGCGGTTAATCGTTGCATTGCTTCATCGGTTACCAGATCGCTTTTGGAAATCAGTATCCGGTCAGCAAAGCCCACCTGGCGCTGTGCTTCTTCGTGATCATCGAGTTGCTGCATGGCGTGGTTGGCATCGACGACAGTGATGACTGCATCAAGCATGTACTGGCTGGCGACAGCATCATCGATGAAGAATGTCTGTGCAACTGGACCGGGGTTGGCCAGTCCGGTCGTTTCGATGACGAGCCGGTCAAATTGCAACTCGCCCGCATCACGACGTGCTGCCAGCGCGGTGAGGCCGACAATCAGGTCGCCGCGCACCGTGCAGCAGATGCAGCCATTGTTCATTTCGATGATCTGTTCGGAACTGTCCTGTACCAAAATCTCATTGTCGATATTTTCAGGACCGAACTCGTTTTCGATAACGGCAATACGAAAACCGTGCGGTTCTTGCAGGATACGATTGAGTAGCGTCGTTTTACCGGCACCGAGAAACCCGGTCAGGATAGTGGTAGGAATGAGAGCCATGGATCAGTTCTATGCGCGTGAGCGTTCAATGGTTATAGTTTGGGAGATGGAGGCATTTTCCAAATTTCCAATAGCCGATCGGTGCACGGTCATTTGGATGACTGACACGTTCAATTCAAGACTTTTTCTTGGCGCGAGGATGAGCCGCATCATAAACCTGCGCTAGCCGCTGGAAATCCAGCGCGGTATACACTTGCGTCGAGGTGATCGTGGCATGGCCCAGCATTTCCTGAACCGCTCGCAGGTCTCCCGATGATTGCAGCAAATGCGAAGCAAACGAGTGACGTAATACATGGGGATGCACGTTGGCTGGTATGCCGATCCTGATCGCATGCGCTTTCAGTCTTAGCTGGATCAGTCGCACCGAAATGCGGCTGCCGCGTGTACTCAGAAAAAGTGCATCGGGATCCGCATTGGCGACCGAACTCCGCATGGCGAGCCAGTGTTCAATGGCCGACAGCGCAGCGCGTCCGACCGGTACGCTGCGCATCTTGCTCCCCTTGCCTGTGACGATGACTTCAGCGCCTTCAATATCTATCCATCCGACAGATTGGTGATGAATATTTTTTGTGTAACGAATGTCGAGTGCTGCGAGTTCGGAGACGCGCAATCCACTCGAGTAAAGCAATTCGAACATCGCGTGATCGCAACCATGTTGGATTGTCTGATCGATATCCACGTTAGCGGCGCCTGAAACCAGTCGCACGGCGTCATCGGTGGACAGTGCTTTTGGCAACGGTGCGCCGCGCCGCGGTGCCTTCACGCCATCGACAGGATTAACGTGTACCGCGTCCTGTTCAGCGAGCCAGCTGAAAAATCCGCGCCAGGCCGATAGCTTGCGTGCAATCGAGCGCGGGTCGAGCCCACGCCCATGCATTTGTGATGTGAACCGGCGTATCTGTAGCGAAGCGAGATCCGTCAGTTCGCGTCGCGGCTCCAGTGTTGCAGCCATTGCCGACAGTTCAGCCAAATCCCTGCGGTAACTGCTGATCGTCAGCGGCGCAAGATGGCGCAAATTTTTCAGCGTATCCAGATAGGCATGGACTTGCCGTTCCGACGTAGAGATATCCATTCGGAATACGGCTGTTTATTCCAGCAGGCAGGTCAGCGCTGCGCTGGAAGTGGTGCCAATGTTCACCAGGAAGTCCGTCGCCATGTCAGCGGTGAAGCGCTGCGGATCTGCCGAGCCCAGTACCAACATGCCAAACACGTCGGGCGCTGCGCCAACGCGTAAGGGCAACATCGCTATTGACTGAATTGTCGGGTTGTCATCGAACCATGTTGCGGCCTCATATTCATTATTCCAGCCACAGAACGGCGCATGGAGACTGCCGGCAAAGAGACGAACATCTTTCGATACGGGAGCGGCAAACCAGGTATGGGAAAACTCAGGGGCCACCTGCCAGAGACGCAGTGCGGCGTGTGGTACCGAGAAGAGCGTCTTGAGTCCATCCACTAGCGCATGCGGCAAGTCCACATCGCTGCGTGCCAGTAACAGGGCACGCGTCCATTGCTGAAATTTCTCTGAGATGGCGTAATTTTCCTGTGCAAGGCGCGTCAGTTCGGCCAATCGCATCTCCATCGTTTTGATTTTTTGCCGGAGTATCTCCATTTGCCGCTCTTGCAGCGACAGTGTGCGTCCGCCCAATGCGCTGCTCAATTTGATTTTTCCCAGCAGTTCGGCATGGTCTTCAAAGAATTGGGGCGTTTGTTCCAGGTATTCGGCGATGGCGCCTGCGTCAAGTTTGCATGTCATGGGATGGCGTTCTTATAAGAATCTCGCTGCGCCTCCACTCGTCGCTTCGAGCGGATGGGTGCCTGCGAAATGATGGGAAGAATTCTAACCGACATCGGAGTGCCGGATTCGCAAGTTGGTGCAGCTGATGAAAGTGGCTTCCGTGAAGCACTTGATTCCCTTCCTCTTACCATTTTTCGATGGGGCGCGTTCAGAACGGCATCGTCCACGCGATGGCCTTCAATCGTTGTGAGGCAGGCCAAATAGCCACAGTAAGTGTAATCAAATGATACGGGCACCATGGCATTTAAGACAACATTGATATTAATCATGGTCTGGTATGTGTTCGTGATAAATCCTTGCAACTAGGAATATTAATTAATCACAACCAGAAGTGAAAAATGGCAAATCGGGAAGAGTTACTGGTTATACGGGCGGCACGTGCTGGTCAGGCACCCGCGCAACTTGCGCTGGGCAAACGTTATTTGTTTGGCGGCGCAGGTTTGCCAAAAAGTGCAACGACAGCGTTGTACTGGTTGGATCGCGCTGCGCATCAACAGCAAGACGAAGCCTGGCTCTTGATCGGTAGCCACATACCGTTCGAAGCTGCTTCCCGCGTCGCGCAACCGACCTCGCTGTGTGTTTGGTACGAAAGAGCGTTTGACTCCGGTGTCTTGCAGGCGGGTCTGGTTCTGGCCAAATTGGTACTGGCACAGGCAGGCGATTGCGCCAGCGATGTCTTGCGCAGGAAGGCATGGATGGCGCTGGAAGCTGTGGCACACGCAGGGTTCGGTGAAGCGCAATGGCTCATGGCGCAGTTGATCGGACATGCCAATGGCTGCGATGGGTCCGACCTTCGCGCACTGTCCAGTCATTCGTTTCATTCGACCAGTCTTAAGATGCCCGCTAATGACAACGCAAAAAAAACTGTTCTGGAATGGACTGTGCGCGCAGCCGACGGCGGTGTCACGCGCGCACAATATGCCCTCGCCGACTATGCGTGGCACGCCGGTAATCATGACAATTTTCTGCGATGGGCATTGCCATTAGCACGTCAGGCCATGGTAAGAAGGCAGTCTCGTCCCATGGCTGATTTGCCAGAAGAGCCGATGATCGACGAAGCGTCATTGCTGGCGCACTGCTGTGAAGTATTAATGGCACGGGGTGATTTTGATGCGATGGAGCTTGAGTGCTTTCTGGAGGCTGCCGCTAGCGCTGGCGATCCTCAGTCATGCCTTGCCCTCGGATTATGGTTCGGACGCATGGACTGCAAAGGAACGCGTTTGACAGAAGTACGCGGCTTGGCCAATTACAAGAAGGCGCTGCGCTGGCTGGTCGCTGCGGGGGAGCAGGGATTGGCAGAGGCCTGGTTCGCTACGTCCCGGATTTACCTGAAGCCCGAGTTTTCTCAGCGTAATTTGCTTGATTCACATTACTACGTCCAAAAAGCGGCAGAAGCCGGCCATACGGTGGCGCAGCTGGAGCTGGGCATGGCAGCATGGCGTGGTCGGCGCACTGATCAATCCAAGGATGTAGAAGCGGCTTTTTGGCTTCAAAAAGCCGCCGTGCAAGGTAACGAGCAAGCGCAGCAACTCATTCAAAAAATTACCGACGTGCCGGTCCGTGCATCGTGGGCTGAGGCGGCGAGTAAAAAGCTGGTTTATGACAAAAATCGACCTGTTCCATTTTTGGTTGCGCGGCTTGAACTGGCAGTCGTTTTCGGACTATCTCGTGCCGAGGCACTGTTGCTCAACGTGAATGCCGCTGATTGCGGGCATTGTCTGCTGATCGATATCCGTGATGTTCATCCGCGGAGCAAGCGACGCCTGATCCTGATTGAGTCAAATGAACAGCGACAGACATTGAGCCGACTCGCGCGGTTGTTCGAGGATGTCGACTGTGGCATCAAAGGCCCGGAAGGTAATTACCGGCAACGGTTGTATCGTCTCAGGGTGCTGGTGCCGGACTAGTCTTCAGCCGGCAAGGTAATTTCGCCTTCAAAGACAGTGACTGCGGGGCCGCTGAGCATGACATGAGAAGTGCCGCCATTCCAGGCGATCGATAGCGTTCCACCGCGCGTCTCCACCCGCACGGGTGTGTCCAGTTGTCCCCGCCTTATGCCTGATACGACTGCCGCGCAAGCACCCGTTCCGCAGGCTAACGTTTCTCCGGCACCGCGTTCAAAGACGCGAAGCCGGATCGTATGTCGGTCCAGAATTTGCATGAAACCGGCATTGACGCGATTGGGAAACCGGACATGATGTTCGATTGCCGGACCATCGAGCGCGAGGTCGGCGTTGTCGACGGAATCGACGATTTGTACCGCATGCGGATTACCCATCGAGAGTGCCGACATCATGATGGTGCGACCGTTTATTTGCAGAGGCCAGAGCGTGTCGTCAGCGACATCGGTACTGCTGAGTCCTGTCACATCGAACGGGACTTGCTCGGGAAGCAATACTGGCGCGCCCATATCAACCGTAATGCTGCCGTCTGCTTCAAGTCTCGGTCTGATGATGCCCTTCATCGTGGCGACCTTCAGCTCGGTTTTTGCAGTCAATTTTTTTTCAGTCACGAACCGGACGAATGCCCGTGCACCGTTACCGCATTGCTCCACCTCGCCACCATCGGCATTAAAAATACGGTATCTGAAATCGATATCGGTAGCCTCGGATGCCTCAACAACCAGAATCTGATCTGCGCCCACGCCGAAACGCCGGTCTGCCAATTGACGCCATTGCGCCGGTGTCAGGTTGATCTGCTGGTTGATCGCGTCGATGACAATAAAGTCGTTACCGGCACCATGCATCTTGGTGAATTTGATTTTCATTGGCGGATTATAAGCTGGCCGGATGGGAAGTAATGGGAGGTTTGCCGACGTTCGCGTAGACACTTTCTTTCCCTGTTGGTCGGGTCTTGAACCGTTTGTGAGTCCAGAAATATTCATTCGGTGTTTCACGAATGCGGTCTTCAATGAAGGCATTCATTTTGCGGGTTGCTGCGATCATGTCATCGCCCGGGTAGTTCTCCCAGGCAGGATAAAAAGTGACTTTCCAACCGCGATAATTTGGCAGGAATGTAGCGATCACCGGGATCACTTTTGCCCCCGTGGAGGCGGCGATCCGCGCTGGTGCCGTCAGCGTGGCTGCCGGAGTGCCAAAAAACGGGACGAACTCGGCATCTTTTGCACCAAAGTCCATGTCTGGCAACATAAAAAATGGCAGCTTTTCGCGCATTGCACGCAGTACGGGCTTGATGCCTTCTGCGCGCGAAAACAGTTTGATCGGACGAAAGCGCGAGCGACCTTTGCGCAGCGCCTCGTCAAACACCTTGTTTTGCTGCCGGGTGTAGATCGAGCACAGTGGTGACTCCAGCAGGACGGCGACGCCGGCAACATCAAGGCAGACGAAATGCGGGCAGAGCAGGATCGTCGGACCCGCCTGAATTTGTTCCAGTGGAACGCATGGTTCGATGATGATCAGCCGTCGCAGTCTGGCTTCCGAGGCCCACCAGAGCACGCTGCGTTCCAGAATGGCGCGTGCGTATCCCTGGAAATGTTTGAGCGCAATGTGCTGCCGTTGCTGTTCCGTCAGTTCAGGCATGCACAAGCGCAGATTGATCAGCGTGATGCGACGTCGTGAGCGGACGGTGACAAACAGCAGACTCCCGACTACAGCGCCAAGTCGTCCCAGTATCGGCAGTGGCAACCAGTGAAGCAACCACATCAGCCCGAGCAGCAACCTCATAGTCCGGACTCCGGTAAGTCAGCGGGAAGGACACCTTCCGGTGTCTTGTAGCGGTTGTAACTCCATAAGTACTGCGCAGGCGAGCGCGCGATCAACTGCTCCATCGCGGTATTGATGGCATGCGCTTGTTGTTGCGGATCGTCGTCAAGGACGCCGTCGAAGGTCGAGAAGCGGATCACGTAGCCGCGCCCTTGCGGCAAACGTTCGGCGTACGACAGCAGCAGCGGGGCACCAGTCATCCTGTGCAGTTTTGCCGGTAGCGTCATTGTGTAAGCTTTCTTGCCAAAAAAATCAGCCCAGACGCCTTCGCCATGTTGGGGAACCTGATCGGGCAGCAGGCCGATTGCGCCACCTGATTTAAGGGCTTTCAGTAGCGCGCGTACCCCGCGCAGATTCGCCGGAGCGAGGATCAGGTTGTGGCGTTGCCGTGCACCTTCGATCAGCGGCTTCAGGATGCTTTTGCGAGGCGGACGATACAGTGCGGTCAATGGCAGTCGGGTGGCGATGGCCTGTGCAATGATTTCAAAGCAACCCAGATGAGGAGTCAGGAAAATTATGCCGCGACCCTGGTCAATGACCGATTGTGCGACATGCCAGTTTTCTATCGTGGCCTTCGCGAGGACTTTGTCCTGCGGCGCGCACCAGATAAAAGGCAGTTCAACGATGTTCTTGCCGGATTCGCGTATGGCAGCAGGCAAGTCAGCGGCGTAACCGGCTAGCTGCAAATTGGCGTCCAGTCGCTGCCGGTAGCGGGCCGAAAAGCGATAAACGAGGCGGCCCGTCAGGGAGCCAATCTCGTGCAGCACGGATAACGGAAGATAAGACAGCAAGCGAAAAAGGGTGACCAGTATCAATGAAGGAAGTCCGGTGATTTTGCTGATTGTAGACAAGAGGCGTAAAATATCACGGATGCATTATCCGCCGGGTTAATAGACAACTTGCGAGGCGGCTTATAAATTTCGCTAAAGCGTCGCAGGCTCATTCGATTGGCTGCGACATGGTCATCGACATTGTAATTACAGGAGCCTGCCATGGCACATGAATTCCTTTTTACCTCCGAATCTGTTTCGGAAGGCCACCCGGACAAAGTTGCCGACCAGATTTCCGATGCAATCCTGGACGCGATCCTCGAAGTCGACCCGCAAGCACGCGTTGCCGCCGAAACCTTGTGCAATACCGGCCTTGTCATTCTTGCTGGTGAAATCACGACACACGCCAACATCAATTACATCGACGTCGCGCGCGCCACGCTCAAGCGCATCGGCTACGACAATGCTGAATATGGCATCGACTACAAGAGCTGCGCAGTCATGGTTTGTTATGACAAGCAGTCGCTGGATATCAAGCAAGGCGTCGACGAAGGTACCGGTACGGACCTCGATCAGGGTGCCGGTGACCAAGGCCTGATGTTTGGTTACGCATGCGATGAAACGCCGGAACTGATGCCTGCCGCCATCTATTACGCTCACCGGATCGTCGAACGACAATCTCAATTACGCAAGGACGGCCGTCTACCCTGGTTGCGCCCGGACGCCAAGTCACAAGTCACGTTGCGTTATGTCGATGGCAAGCCAGTCGGCATCGATACCATCGTGTTGTCGACCCAGCATGCGCCGGAAATGCAGCACAAGGAAATCGAAGAAGCCGTCATCGAGATGATCATCAAGCCGGTGGTGCCACAGGAATGGCTCGATGGCACGCGCTATCTGATCAATCCAACAGGACGTTTTGTCATTGGTGGTCCGCAAGGTGATTGTGGTCTGACCGGTCGCAAGATCATCGTCGATACTTACGGCGGTGCCGCGCCGCATGGTGGTGGTGCCTTTTCCGGCAAGGACCCTACCAAGGTCGATCGTTCCGCTGCTTATGCCGGGCGCTATGTCGCTAAAAATATCGTCGCTGCTGGCTTGGCGTCGCGCTGCCAGATTCAGGTGTCGTATGCAATCGGTATCGCCAAGCCGACGTCCGTGATGGTGACGACGTTTGGTACGGGCAAGATCAGTGACGAAAAGCTGGCTGAACTGGTGAAAGAACATTTCGACCTGCGTCCAAAAGGAATCGTGCAAATGCTCGATCTGTTGCGTCCGATCTATCTGAAAACAGCGGCGTACGGGCATTTTGGTCGCGAAGAGCCTGAATTCAGCTGGGAGCGTACGGATCGTGCTGCTGCCCTGCGCGCAACGGCTGGATTGTAAAAATGGTGCCAAGGATGGCGCTGGAGATAGCATGCCTCGGGTAGCGTGCAGACAGTTGGCTGCCTCGGCTGTTCTGGCATGTTGTGTCCCGCTATCGTTCGCAGCGGCTTCCTCGCCGGCCAGTCAAGCGGCTTGGTGCAAGCGGCTGGCCGCACGGTTGCCGGAAATAACGGCAGCAGTGTGTCAGGCCAGCAACCTCCAGCCCTCCGGCGGTGTTTCCACGAATGGTTTTCCGATTTTGTCGCGGCAGATTTCCTCTGTCGACCATGGTAACTACAAGCCATTGCGCGTCATGCTACTGGGCGGGATCCATGGGGACGAGCTGACGGCATCCGCGGTCGTTTTTAAATGGTTGCAGCAGACGCAGATACCGCTGGCGCGCGAGTTTGTATGGGATGTGGTGCCGGTGCTTAATCCGGACGGTTTGCTGGCGGCCAAGCCCAGTCGTGTCAATGCTCGCGGTGTCGATCTCAATCGCAATTTCCCGACACCCGGATGGCAACAGGAAGCGACGCACTACTGGTCCAAGACCACCGCCAGCGATCCGCGTCGTTTTCCCGGAAAAGGGCCATTGTCCGAAGCGGAAACCCGTTGGTTAAAGGCAGAGATTGATCGCTTCAAGCCGAATGTCATCGTGTCCGTGCATGCCCCGTTTGGGGTGCTCGATTTTGACGGGCCAGCGCCGGTGCCGGAGCGATTTGGACGGCTGCAATTTAATCGAGTGGGTGTCTACCCGGGGTCACTGGGAAATTACAGTGGCCTGCACCGTAATATCCTCGTTATCACGATCGAATTGCCCAACGCGCAAGCGATGCCGCCGGCCAAGGAAGTAGACCGCATCTGGATTGACATGCTCACCTGGATCAAGTTGAACGTGTCTCGATCTGCAGAGTTGCCGCCAGCACCAAAGCCGTCCACACGAATTGCGACAGGTGCCGGAATAGCAATACATGAAAATTGATTTAAGGCAACGGAACATTTTTTTAATTACGTTATAATTCGCTCTCCAAGGAGCGTTGCAGCCGGACTTGCGTCAGCAAGCCGGGTCAGGCTTGGAGGCACCATCCCCCGCAACTGCGCTCACGTTTCTTTTTTTCTAACGAAAGGAGGGCGTGATGAACGCCGCAGTGTTAAACCCTCAAGTCGCAGTACTCAAAGATTATTTCGTTGCCGACCTCAGTCTCGCTGAGTGGGGCCGCAAGGAAATTCGCATCGCAGAAACCGAAATGCCTGGCCTGATGGCCATCCGCAACGAATACGCGGCAGCGCAGCCACTCAAGGGTGCGCGCATTACCGGCTCTATTCACATGACTATCCAGACCGCCGTGCTGATCCAGACACTGGAAGCGCTCGGTGCGCAGGTCCGTTGGGCTTCATGCAATATTTACTCAACGCAGGATCATGCTGCGGCCGCTATTGCTGCCGATGGCACACCGGTATTTGCCTTCAAGGGCGAATCACTCGATGAATACTGGGAATTTACCCATCGTATTTTCGAATGGCCTGCCAGCGCCGATGGCGAGCAGCATGCCAACATGATTCTTGATGACGGTGGTGACGCGACCCTGTTGCTGCACCTCGGCACCCGCGCCGAGCAAGATGCCTCTGTCTTGGACAATCCTGCTTCGGAAGAAGAAATCTGTCTTTTCGCTTCCATCAAAAAGCGTCTCGCTTCGCACCAGGGCTGGTATTCAAGCCGTCTGGCCCAAGTCATGGGTGTGACGGAAGAAACCACAACTGGCGTGCATCGCCTGTACCAGATGTTCAAGGATGGAAAACTGGCGTTCCCTGCAATTAACGTCAACGACTCTGTCACCAAATCGAAGTTCGACAATCTGTACGGTTGCCGTGAATCATTGGTTGATGGCATCAAGCGTGCGACCGATGTCATGATCGCCGGCAAGGTTGCCGTCGTCGCTGGCTATGGTGATGTCGGTAAAGGTTCGGCGCAGGCACTGCGGGCATTGTCAGCCCAGGTCTGGGTCACGGAAATCGATCCGATTTGCGCGCTGCAGGCAGCGATGGAAGGCTATCGCGTCGTCACGATGGACTATGCGGCAGAACACGCCGATATTTTCGTCACGGCAACCGGTAACTATCATGTGATTACGCTTGAGCACATGGCAAAGATGAAGGACCAGGCGATCGTCTGCAATATCGGTCACTTTGACAATGAGATCGAAATCGAGGCATTGAAGCAGTACACCTGGGAAAACATCAAGCCGCAAGTCGATCACGTAATTTTCCCTGACGGCAAGCGCCTCATCTTGCTGGCCGAAGGTCGCCTGGTCAATCTTGGCTGCGGTACCGGCCATCCGTCCTACGTGATGAGTTCGTCGTTCGCCAACCAGGTCATTGCGCAGATCGAATTGTTTTGCAATATTGACAAATATCCGGTCGGTGTCTATACCTTGCCTAAGCACCTGGACGAAAAAGTCGCCCGTTTGCAATTGCAGAAGTTGAACGCCCAATTGTCCGTACTGACTCCCGAGCAAGCCAGCTACATCGGCGTGCAGCAAGCTGGTCCGTACAAACCGGAGCAATACCGCTACTGATCCATCCTGGCTTCGTGCCAACTACCGCTTCGAGATGGCCTGCCGGCCGTAGCGAAGCGGTTTTTTCACATTAATACGGAATTTTCATGCGCCTGATAATTACCTGGTTCATCAACGCCGCCGCGCTGTTAGCGCTGCCCTACCTGATGCGTTCTGTCAGCGTCGATAGTCTTGGCGCTGCGCTGGTCGCCGCGCTAGTGCTGGGTCTGGTCAATACGCTGATTCGCCCTCTGCTGTTGTTGCTGACGTTACCAGTCACTTTCCTGACCCTTGGCCTGTTCATTTTCGTCATCAACGGCCTGATGTTCTGGGGTGTGGCCCAGATGGTCGGCGGTTTCCATGTCGCCGGTTTCGGCTCTGCCATTCTGGCGGCGGTGGTCTACAGCATTATTTCCTGGGCTCTGTCCTCCCTCATACTCGACAAAAAATGACTCATCCTGAATTCAGCATCGAATTTTTCCCGCCCAAGACAGCCGAGGGTGCCGACAAATTACGTGCCACCCGTGCCAGGATGGCTGTCATCAATCCCAAATACTTTTCAGTCACCTTTGGCGCAGGTGGCAGCACGCAGCAAGGCACGCTGGATACGGTGCTCGATATCCGCAGTGAAGGGCATCAAGCTGCGCCGCATATTTCCTGCCTCGGAAGTTCGCGAGCTCGTCTGCGTGAAATTCTGGCTGAATACCGCGCCCACGGCATTGACCGGTTAGTCGCTTTGCGCGGTGATCTGCCGAGCGGCTACGGCGCAACGGATGCTGCCTCCGGCGAATTCCGCTACGCCAGCGAGCTGGTCGAATTCATTCGAGCCGAGTCAGCCGACTGGTTTCATGTTGAAGTCGCCGCCTACCCGGAAATGCATCCGCAGGCGCGCTCGCCGTCGGATGACATGCAGCATTTTGCGCGCAAGGTAAAAGCCGGTGCCGATGCGGCGATTACTCAGTATTTTTATAACGCCGATGCGTATTTCCGGTTTGTTGATGACGCACGCAAGCTCGGTGTCGACGTGCCAATCGTCGCTGGCATCATGCCCATTACGAACTACATGCAGTTGATGCGGTTTTCGGATATGTGTGGTGCCGAAATCCCGCGCTGGATACGACTCGCGCTGGCCAGTTACGGAGATGATGCGGAATCCATCCGTGCTTTTGGTCTCGATGTGGTGACGGCAATGTGCGAGCGCTTGCTGGTCGGCGGTGCGCCCGGTCTGCATTTCTATTCGCTCAACCAGGCTGGTCCGACGATCGCGATTTGCCAGCGACTGCAGTCTTCGCTGGTCTGACTTTCATGATGTGTCGATAAAAATAGTTCACTGAAAGTAACAGCCTGAATTGACTTTTGTTTGTTGCGCTTGCCGCGACAGGCCGCTACTCTGTGCGGGCTGTCAGGCTTTCGACTCCGGAAGCTGCGGTTGGTGCGGTCAATGACCCGCCGGTAAAGGGGTTACATGACTATCCTCCGCAGAAATAATGTTCGTGTCAGCGGGCATGGCTAGCAACCGATGGTTTTTGCGCACGGCTTCGGCTGCGACCAGATCATGTGGCGTTTTGTCAGTCCGGCATTCGAGCCGGATTATCAGGTTGTGCTGTTCGATTATGTCGGTGCCGGTCACTCCGATCTGGATGCCTATGAACCGCAGCGCTATGCCAGTCTGGATGGTTATGCCCGCGATGTCGTCGATATTTGCGAGACACTCGATTTGCATGATGTGATCCTGGTCGGGCATTCCGTGAGCAGCATGATTTGCCTGCTCGCGGCGAAGATGCTGACCGGGCGGATCTCCCAACTGGTGATGATTTGCCCGTCTCCGCGCTACATCAATGACCTGCCGGGTTATTACGGCGGTTTCGAGCGGGCCGACATTGAGGGTCTGCTTGACATGATCGAACGCAACCAGACCGGTTGGACCAGCCAGTTGGCGGACATGGTGGCAAGCAATCCCGACCGTCCGGAATTAGCTGGCGAACTCCACGCCAATTTTTGCGCAATGGACCCGCTGGTTGCGCGCCGCTTCGCCGCCGCGACTTTTCTGGCTGACAACCGCAGTGATCTGGCCGAGGGCAACCTGCCTGTATTGATCTTGCAATGCACGCAGGATATCGTGGCGCCGCAGGCTGTCGGGGCGTACATGCATCGCCATCTGGCCAACAGCACGCTGATGCAACTGGACGCATTCGGACATTGTCCGCAGCTCAGCCACCCCAAAGAAACCATCGCGTTGATACGCGACTACCTTGTTCGTAACCGCTGAGTGAGTCAGCATATCCATACCAGGACGTTGGCTGGATTCGACATGCAGCGGGCACCGTGCGGCCTGTTTTTGTTCAGTGAATCGCTATTGCTGCTTTCCTCCAATAAAACATTTGCCGACATGCTCGGGGTCGACCGGGAGGCGCTCGCTGGTCTGCCACTAGACCAGTTATGGTCGTCAGCGATGCGCCTGGAATTTCACATGCGCGTCATGACGCTGCTGCACATGCACGGACATGTTGAAGAAATTGCATTGATGCTGCTGGGACCCGATGGCGTCGAAATACCGATCTTGTTTAACGCTGTGCGCCGGATCCGTGACGGCGTTGCGGTTACCGAATGCGTGGTCATCCAGATGCGCGAACGCAAGCGGCTCGAAGATGAGCTGTTTCGGGTAAAAAAAGCGACCGAGCAAATGCCAGGGGCGATCTACCAGTTCATTCTCGATGCCGATGGCACCTCCCGCTTCCCGTATGCCAGTGAAGGAATCCGGCTAATTTACGAGGTTAGCCCGATGCAGTTGCAGCGTGATGCCAAACAGGCGTTTGCGCGTATGCATCCGGATGACTTTGACCGTATCAGTGAAGGTATTCGGCTATCAGCGCAAGCGCTCAGTCCGTGGCACCAGCAATTTAGGGTCAACTTGCCGCGTCAGGGATTGCGCTGGCTCGAAGGGAGTGCCATTCCTGAGGCACGTGCCAATGGTAGCGTCCTGTGGCATGGCTACCTGGTCGATGTCACCGAGCGCAAGGCGCTGGAGATCGCCAGCGAGATGGAGCACGAACGGACCCGCGTGACCTTGCGCTCTATCGGCGATGCCGTCATTACAACCGACCGTTTTGGTCTGGTCGAATATCTCAATCCAGTGGCCGAATCGCTGACTGGATGGCGTTGCAACGAGGCCGTCGGCCATCCGGTCGATCAGGTATTTCGCATCGTACGCCAGTCCGACCGCACACCCGCCGGCAATCCGGTCACGCGTTGTCTGGCAGAAGGCGGGATCATTGGCGCAACCGCCGATGCGCTCCTGATTGCCCGGCACGGCGTCGAATACGCCGTCGAGGATTCCGCTGCGCCGATATTTTCAGCGGATCGACTGGTCAGTGGCGTGGTCATGGTTTTTCGCGATGTCACGCAACAGCGCGGACATCACCAGGAAGTCGAATACCGTTCCCGCCACGACCATCTGACCGGCCTGCCGAACCGGCTGGAATTTGATCGCTTGCTGGCGCAACTGTTTGTGTCCGCCCAAAGTGGGGACGTCGTGCACGTACTCTGCTTTATTGATCTGGATCGCTTCAAGGCGGTCAATGATAGTTGTGGTCATGCTGCCGGGGACGTGCTGTTGAAGAAGGTGTCGGATCTGTTACGTCAGTGCGTGCGAACCACCGACAAGGTGGCGCGTCTGGGTGGCGATGAATTCGCTGTCCTGCTACAAAATTGCGATTTACAGACCGCAGAGCGCATTGCCCAGACCATCTGCGATCGCATGGTCGACTTGCGTTTTGTGTTCGATGGCAAGCCGTTCGACGTGGGGGCCAGTATCGGCCTGGCTTTGCTGGATCAGCATTGGGAGAATGCGCTGGCGTTGCAACAGGCGGCTGACCAGGCCTGTTTTGCGGCCAAGGCCGCAGGTCGTGGCCGTGTCCACATCGGTGTTGGCTCCGGGCATCAGCTATTCGAGGGGCAGCCATCGCGGTCCTGGGGCATTGTTCTGCAAGAGGCGGTCGACAAAGATCGCTTCGTGCTGTTTGCTCAACCAATCCTGGCGCTGACCGATCATCCCGGTCAGCATGTCGAAATCCTGTTACGCCTCAGCGATGATAGCCAGACACTGGTGTTGCCTGGTGCCTTCCTGCCAGCGGCAGAGCGTTGCGGCCTGGCCGTGATCATTGATCGCTGGGTCGTGGCAAAGACTTGCGCGTGGCTGCTGAGCGAGTCGGGGCGCTCCGTCACTAGCGTGGGAATCAATATTTCCGGTGCCTCTGTCATCGACCCTGCCTTTCACAAGTTTGCCGTTGGCATGCTGGCCCGGATACCGGGAACCACAGTATGTTTCGAGATCACTGAATCGGTAGCGATTGAACTCGCAGCCAAGACGTTGGTCTTTTTTGATGCGATGCATGGCGCTGGTGCTCAGGTCGGGCTTGATGATGTCGGCCGCGGTCTGACGTCAATGGCTTATCTCAAGCGTATGCCGGTGGACTACCTGAAGATCGACGGCGATGTCGTCACCAACATGGCGACCGATGCGGTGAACGGCGCGATGGTACGCAGCATCAATGAAATTGGCCATTTACTGGGCATGAAGACAGTCGCCGAGGGTGTCGAAAGTGAAGCGGTCGTGCAGTTGTTACGCACAATAGGCGTCGATTATGCGCAAGGATTTCACCTCGGTGCGCCACGGGCGATCGGCTAATGGTCTGCTTCGATCCCGCTTTCGGTAATCAGCGATTGCAGCCTGACGTCGTGCGCTGCTGCCGCAAAATTACTCCTCGCACAATCGAAGGCAATACCGATGGTCTGGACCGCTGGCAACAGCGCCAGCGTGCGGTCGTACATGCCGCCGCCGTAACCAAGACGGTAGCGTTGCGCACTGATGCCGACACACGGGATGGCGATGGCGTCCGGCACCAGCAAGCGTGACAGGTCGGTCGGGATCGGCACACCGAACGCATCCGTCATCATTGCTTGGCCTGGCGCCCACGCTGCAAACGTCAGCGGCGTTGCTGGCCCGGAGACGACCGGCAAGGCCAGTTGCACGCCACGTTGCGCCAGTTGCCAGTAGGCGTCAGTCAGGTCTGGTTCGCCACGGATTGGCCAGTACACGGCCAGCGTTGCCACTTTGCTGCCAGTCTGCCAGTTCAGCAGGTGCTGGCCGATGGCCCGGCAGGCCGCGTCGCGGATGTCGCCGGTCAGCGCTTTGCGCACCGCTAGTAACTGTTCGCGCAAGACCGTTTTATCCTGGGCGAGGTCGGCTTCGGAGCGGCTGGCCCCCCATGCTATGCTTGGTTTCGTCTGGTTCATGGCAAGTCAAATTCGCGAGTGAGGTTGCAGAGGTATGTTTTCTTTGAAATGGATAGCCGGCGTGGTCCTGGCCGTGGCATCAAGCGTCATCATCGTGCCGGTTGCACAGGCTAAAAATCGCGTTGCCAGTTTTGTCAATGATGACGATGTCTTCATGGCGCTACGCGATGCCGCCCGCCAGGATGATGCCGACAAGGCCGCCGAGCTGGCAGATCGTCTGCCCGATTATGCCATTCCTTCTTATGTCGATTACTACCGCCTCAAGCCGCGTTTGCTGCAGGCATCATCGGTGGAAATTCGCGCGTATCTGCGACGCTATAACGGCAGCGCGATTGCCGACCGCTTGCGCAATGACTGGTTGCTGATCCTTGGCCAGCAACGTGACTTCGTCACGTTCGACGAGCAGTACCCGTTGTTTGCCCTTGACGATGATCTGCAACTGAAATGCTATGCGCTCTTGTCGCGCGCAAGCCGCGGCGAGCAAGTCGCGGTCGCCGCGCGCACCTTGCTGGTGTCGCCCAAGGATTATGGCGATGCCTGCTCAACGCTGATTATGTCGCTGGCACAGAGCGGTCAGTTTACGTCGGAGGATCTGTGGTGGCAGTTGCGCCTGGCGAGCGAAACCAGCCAGGTCAGCGCAGCGCGACGCCTGGCACCGCTGGTGGCAGTGACCGAAGCGCAGGTCGTCCAGGCGATTGAAAAAGCGCCGCTGGTGCTGGCGCGTGGTGTCGGCAAGTCAGCCTCGACGCATCAGCTTTTCATCATGGCGCTGGGTCGGGTGGCACGGACCAGTCCCGAGCAGGCTGCTAGCGCCTTGAGCAATGTCGAGTCGCAACTCACTGCGGACGAGCGCGCGCAGGGCTGGTCCCAGATTGCCTTGCAGGCCTCGCTCAAGCTGATGCCGGAAGCCACCACGCTGTACTGGAGTCACTCTGCCGGTGCCTTGCTCTCCAGCGACGGCTACCAATGGCGAGCCCGGATGGCTTTGCGCAATGGGGACTGGAAACTGATTCTTCAGTCCATCGATGCGATGCCCGCTGACTTGCGTAACGATGCCGCCTGGATTTACTGGCGTGGCCGCGCGCTGGCTGCCACCGGCGACGTGGTCGAAGCGCAGAAACTGTTCAAGTCAATCTCTGACCAGACCAACTTCTACGGTCAGCTGGCGCTCGAAGATCTGGGCCAGAAAATCAGCATCCCGATTCCGGGTGCGCCCTTGACCGCTCAGGAAATCGCCCCGCTGGCAGCCAACGCAGGTTTGCGTCGTGCGCTCAAGTTCTTCGACATGAACTTGCGTTTCGAGGCGGTGCGCGAATGGAACTGGGAATTGCGTAGCCTGACCGAGCGCGAACATCTGGCGGCGGCGGAATTTGCGCGCCAGAACAACGTGCTTGATCGCATGGTCAACACGTCGGACCGAACCCGCTCCGAACGCGATTTTACCCAGCGCTTTCCGTCACCGTTCCGCAATTTCATGGTCACCAGTACCAACGCGCTCGGGCTCGACATGGCCTGGGTCTATGGATTGATCCGGCAAGAGTCGCGCTTCATCATGAACGCCCGCTCGCATGTCGGTGCCTCGGGGCTGATGCAACTGATGCCGGCCACGGCACGTTATGTCGCCAAGAAAATTGGCATGGTCGATTTCGATCCCGGTCAGGTCAATGAAGTCAGCACCAACATCGAGCTCGGCACCAATTATCTCAACATGGTGTTGGGCGACCTCGATGGTTCGCAGGCGATGGCCACGGCCGCTTATAACGCCGGTCCGGGACGGCCACGCAGCTGGCGCGCGTCACTGACCCGCCCGGTCGAAGGCGCGGTGTTTGCCGAATCGATTCCGTTTGCCGAAACCCGGGGTTACGTCAAGAACGTGTTGTCCAATGCGACGTACTATGCAGCCTTGTTCGATGGCAAGCCACAATCGCTGAAAGCCCGACTCGGGATCGTGGCACCCAAGGGTTTCGTGACGGCTGAGCTGCCTTGATAAACCTCATTGATTTACTGAACGGATAACCTGTCATGACCATGCATCACTCGAACATACTGGTACTTGGTGGCACCGGCTTCGTCGGCTCACACCTGGTCGCGCAACTGGTGGCCCAGGGCCGTCACGTGATTGTCCCGACCCGACGCGCGATTCGCGCCCGGCATCTGGCTGTCCTGCCCACCGTCGAGATCGTCGAAACCGATATCCATCAGGAGCAGGCGCTGGCCAAACTGATGCGCCGTACTGATGCGGTCATCAATCTGGTCGGTATCTTGCATTCACGCCCCGGTACCGGCGCGGCCCGCTATGGTCCGGACTTCGCACGGGCTCATGTCGAACTGCCCATTCGCATCGTCGCAGCGTGCGGCGTGGCCGGCGTCAAACGCTTCTTGCACATGAGTGCACTTGGTGCCGATCGTAATGCACCGTCGATGTACCTGCGTTCAAAAGCGGCCGGCGAAGATGCGGCCCTGTCGCATCCGGCAGTGGCCACGACGGTGTTCCGGCCATCGGTGGTGTTCGGCGAGGACGATGCCTTCCTCAACATGTTTGCCGGGATGCAGCGCTGGTTTCCTGTCATTCCGCTGGGTGGTGCCGATGCACGTTTTCAGCCGATTTATGTCGAGGATGTGGCGCAGGCGTTTGTCAATGCGCTCGACAACCAGCATACGGTGGGCAAGGTCTACGAGCTGGCCGGCCCGGAAGTCTTCACGTTGCGCGAGCTGGTGCAACTGGCCGGACGTGCGTCAGGTCATCCGCGTCCGGTGATCGGCTTGCCGCCTGCGCTGGCACGCTTGCAAGCGCTGGTGCTGGAACTCGCTCCGGGCGGACCGGTGATGAGCCGCGATAACCTCGATTCGATGAAAGCCGATAACGTCGCACGCGGACCAATCGCGCCCGAACTGGGCGTCACGCCCCAAGCCCTCGAAGCGATCGCCTCACGTTACCTGGGCGAGGCGGGTTCGCGCAGTCATTTTGATCAGTATCGCGTCCGTGCCAAGCGCTGACGCTCCCTTCTCCAACTAACCCGGACCTCGCATGCAAGCCACCGAACTCGATCCTGTACTTTCACAAACCCTTGATGCCGCCGGCAAAATGCCGCTGAAACTGGTGATCGCCAACAAACGCTACTCAAGCTGGTCGATGCGACCGTGGCTGGTGCTCAAAGCGTTCGGCATTGCCTTTGAAGAAGCCAGAATTGGTCTGGATCGGCCTGATACCTCGTTGCAAATTTCTCAGTATTCGGCAGCGGGCCGCGTGCCGGTGCTGCTGGCCGGGGATATTGCGGTATGGGATTCGCTGGCGATCTGCGAATACCTGGCCGAACAGTTTCCCGAAAAAGCGATGTGGCCGACCGACGTCGCAGCGCGCGCGCTGGCGCGGTGCATCTGCGCCGAAATGCATGGTGGTTTCACTGGCCTGCGCTCGGCCATGTGGATGAACATCGGGGCGCGCTTTCCCGGCAAGGGCAGGACGCCCGAGGCGCAGTCGGATCTTGGCCGTATCATCGAAATCTGGGAAACCTGCCTGGCGCAGTCCGGTCATCACCAGTTTCTGTTCGGGGCATTCTCGATTGCCGACGCCTATTACGCGCCGGTCGTGATGCGTTTGCAGACTTATGGCGTGTCGCTGGCACCGGCCTTGCAAGCGTATGCCGACCGGGTCGTCGCTCATCCGGCCGTGGCGCAATGGATTGCCGAGGCGCTGCTCGAAACCGACCGGATTGAAAAATACGACACGTATCCGGATCTGCCGGCGACCTGAATGCCGATGAAAATCTACACCGTCGGCGGTGCAGTGCGTGATGCCATGCTCGGGTTAGCGGTCAAGGACAGGGATTACGTAGTCGTTGGTGAAACACCCGAGACGATGGTGGCGCTCGGGTACACCCCGGTTGGCAAGGATTTTCCGGTATTCCTGCATCCGCATACGCATGAAGAATACGCATTGGCACGTACCGAGCGAAAGACTGCGCCCGGTTACAAGGGCTTCGTGTTTCATGCCGCCGGGGATGTCACGCTGGAGCAGGACCTGGCCCGGCGCGACCTGACCATCAACGCGATCGCACGGGCCGACGACGGTACGCTGGTCGATCCGTATGGCGGGTGTGCAGATCTTTCCCGCAAGCTGTTTCGCCATGTCTCCGAGGCGTTTGCCGAAGACCCCGTACGGATTTTAAGAGTGGCCCGTTTTGCGGCACGTTTCAGTGATTTTTCGGTCGCGCCGGAAACCAACCTGCTGATGCAACACATGGTCGCCACGGGCGAAGTCGATGCGCTGGTACCCGAGCGTGTCTGGCAAGAACTGGCGCGCGGATTGATGGAGCAACAGCCGTCACGGATGTTGCAGGTGTTGCGCGACTGCGACGCACTGGCCCGCTTGCTGCCCGAAGTCGATGGCGACGGACCAGTGATGGCCATGTTGGACCACGCCGCGCAGCAGGGGCTGACATTGCCGGTGCGGGTCGCCGTGCTGCTGCATGACCCTGTCGGTGGCGACGCAGCAACCCGCATGCAGCGCGTCGATGCGGTCGCGGCGCGCCTGAAAATGCCAGGCGAATGTCGCGATCTGGCCGTGATGGTGGCGCGTGATGGCGCTGGTGTCGTCGCTGCGCCGGGCTGGTCTGCTGACGCCATCGTCGGTTTGATCGAGCGTTGTGATGGTTTGCGCAAACCGCAGCGGTTTGGCGACATGCTGTCGGCAGTACGCTGCATTGTTGAGGGCGGCAGCGCTTATTCCGGCCATGTATTCGCCCCGGCAGCGCTACTCGTCACCGCACTGGAAGCCGCTCGTGGCGTGCCTGCCGGCGAGATTGCTGCCGCTCTGGGTGCCCGTCCGCAAGCCATTGCACAGGCCATACGGATTGCTCGCATCGAGGCTGTGGCGCGGTCGATCGGGGCAATAAGTCGTATCGCTGCCGCACCGCAGCAGGATAACTGAAGGACTTCAAGCCACACCGGGAAACATGGCCTACAATGCGTTGGTGCGCTGCACAACTGTCCGCGCATTTTTGATAGGATCCACCATGAACCCATCGGTTATTTCCGCACCCGATCAGCCGTTGCCAAGCGCTTATCCGGACGTTCTACTGACAGTGCGTGTCAAAGAGCTGTCCGAACGCGACCGCCGTCGCATGCTGATGCACTTTCTGGCACTCGGGGACAGCGACCGTTTATTGCGATTTGGCACGACATTGCCGGACGAACTCATTACTCGCTATGTCCAGAAACTCGACTTCGTCCGCGACACCCTTTTTGGCGTCTACGACAGCGACCTGAGGCTGATCGGCGTCGGTCATCTGGCGTTTGCACCGCGTGATGCACTGCCAACCGGTGCCGATGCAACGACCAAGGAACGGGTCGCCGAGTTCGGTCTGTCCGTCTCGGAGTCGGCGCGCGGCAGGGGAATCGGTACCAAACTGTTCGAGCGTGCGGCGATCCACTGTCGCAATGCCGATGTCGACACGCTGTACATGCACTGTCTGTCATCGAACCGGACCATGATCCGGATTGCCCGCAAGGCAGGCATGCAGATCCGTCGTTCTTACGGTGAGGCGGACGCCTACCTGAAGTTACTCCCGGCCAATCCGTCCAGCGTCATGCTCGAAGCCGTGCAAGAGCAAGTTGCCCGCTTCGACTATGCCTACAAGGCGAATAACCGGGCGGCGATCAAGTGGCTCAACAGCTACCTTTCCGGCTTCAAATAATATCTTTCACACAGTTCGTCAAATTAGCGGCAGTGCCGTCGTGTCCTTGATCCGCTGCAAGGCAAAGCTCGATTTGACATCCAGTACTGCCGGATGGCGCAGCAGTGTTTCCATCATGAAGCGCGAAAAGTGTTCCATGTCTTCGACATGGACGCGCAACAGATAATCCATCTCGCCAGTCATCGCGTAGCAGGCGGCCACTTCGGGCCAGTGCGCGACGGATTCGGCAAAATCTCCGCGCGGCGAGCGGGCTCCTGATTGCGGCACAGCCGTTGCGGCATCGCTATTCTTGATCAACCGCACATTGACATACGCCAGCAGCCCGAGGCCGATTTTTTCTGCGGCCAGCAGCGCCACATATTGGCGGATGACACCGGCTTCTTCGAGCCGGCGGATGCGCCGCAAGCACGGCGACGGCGACAAATTGACACGTTCTGCCACCTCCTGGTTCGATAGTCGACCATCGGTCTGCAGGATCGCCAATATCTTCCTGTCGGTCTTGTCCAGCGGGATTGACGCCATACATCACCTCTATTTGCAATATTCCGGCAATATTATTGCGGATGGCCGTTGCGCGGTAAAGTCATTCGCAATTTTCTGCCGTCGTCCCCGACCTATACTGAGGTTCAAACACCTTTCAGGAGCCAGCATGCAATTCCAACCGTGGGACAACCCGATGGGCACCGATGGTTTCGAGTTCATCGAGTACGCTGCACCGGACCCGAAAGCGCTTGGTGCGCTGTTCGAGCAAATGGGTTTCAGCGCGATCGCCCGCCATCGCCACAAGGATGTGACGCTGTACCGTCAAGGCGAGATCAATTTCATTATCAATGGCGAGCAGGATTCGTTTGCGCAGCGCTTCGCGCGCCAGCACGGTCCGTCGATCTGCGCGATTGCCTTTCGTGTCGACGATGCCGCCTACGCTTACAAGCGTGCCCTTGAACTCGGTGCCTGGGGTTTCGATAATCGCACCGGTCCGATGGAACTCAATATACCGGCCATCAAGGGCATTGGCGATTCGCTGATTTATTTTGTCGATCGCTGGCGCGGCAAGACCGCCGGTGTCATCGGCGACATCAGCATTTATGACGTCGACTTCGTGGCCATTCCCGGCGCGGTTGCCAATCCGGTCGGCAATGGCCTGACCTACATCGATCATCTGACCCACAATGTCCATCGCGGTCGCATGAAGGAATGGGCCGAATTTTATGAAAACCTGTTTGGCTTTCGTGAGGTGCGCTACTTCGATATCGAAGGCAAGCACACCGGTCTGAAATCGAAAGCGATGACCTCGCCCTGCGGCAAGATCCGCATCCCGATCAATGAATCGTCGGATGATAAATCGCAGATTGCCGAATACCTCGACCTCTACCATGGCGAAGGCATCCAGCACATCGCGCTGGGTACCGACGACATCTACCGCACGGTCGAACAGATGGAAGCGCAGCAAGTGCAGTTCCAGAAAACCATCGCGACCTACTACGACCTGATCGACCGGCGCTTGCCCGGCCATGGCGAAAACATCGATGAGCTGCGTCGCCTCAACATTCTGGTCGATGGCACCAGCAGTGCCACCGAGCGCGAATTACTGCTACAGATATTTACGCAAACCGTGATCGGTCCGATCTTTTTTGAAATCATCCAGCGCAAGGGCGATCAGGGTTTCGGTGAAGGCAATTTCCGCGCGCTGTTCGAGTCGATCGAACTCGACCAGATCCGTCGCGGTGTCTTGAAAGATGAAAGCGTGGGGAGCTGACATGGGTGCCATTGAGCGGTCGGTCGGGCAGGAAGAATTTTTCAACACGCTGGACGACAAGTCCGATGGCGGCAAGCTGCGCGGCGATTATTCCGATGCCGATGCGCAGTACGTCGTGGCCCAGAAGTGGGCTGGTTACACGCAAGCGCAGCATGAATTGTGGCGTCGGCTTTACGACCGGCAAGTGCGCCTGCTGCCGGGGCGGGCCTGTGAGGTCTTCATCGACAGCCTGAAAAAAATGGATGCCGCTCAGGGTATTCCGGATTTTGCGCATACCTCGGCGCAGCTGATGGCAGCGACCGGCTGGACGCTGGTGGCCGTACCGGGACTGGTGCCGGACTTCACGTTCTTCGAGCACCTGGCCAACCGGCGGTTTCCGGTGACGGTCTGGCTGCGCGAGCCGGAAGAGTTCGATTACATCGCCGAGCCGGATGTGTTTCATGATTTTTTCGGTCATGTGCCGCTGTTGTTCAATCCGGTCTTTGCCGATCATTTGCAGGAGTACGGCAAGGGCGGCTTGAAGGCCATGCCGCTTGATGGCCTGACCAATCTGGGTCGTCTGTACTGGTACACGGTCGAGTTCGGCCTGATCCGGACCGAAGCAGGTTTGCGTGCATATGGTGCCGGTATCCTGTCATCGGGCGGCGAGATCGAATACTGCCTGACCAGCCCGCAACCGCGCCGGATCCGGTTCGATGCCGAACGCGTCATGCGCACTACCTACAAGATCGACTCCTATCAGGAAACCTATTTTGTGATCGACAGTTTCGAGCAGTTATTTGCGGATACGGCACCGGATTTCACGCCGATCTACGCACGTCTGAAAGACGTCGAGGCGCTGTCCGCCAATACCTTGCTGATCGGGGAGGTTAATCAAACCGCGTAACGACGTATGCCCCGTGTAGAATAAAAAAACAGACTGACGGTCCACAAGACCCGAAGAAGTCCAGACCGCGACACGATCGCATCCAAGAACATAATTTTTGGTACGGAGACAAGCATGAATGCACCCCTGAAGCCCGAGCAGTCGTTGGCACCAGACTCAATGACCTCGTCAACACCCGCGCCCATTTCGCTGGACGACAAATACACGCTGGAACGTGGCCGCGCCTTCATCACCGGCACGCAGGCGATGATCCGGCTGCCGATGTTGCAGCGCCAGCGCGACGTGCGCGCCGGACTCAATACCGCCGGCTTCATCACCGGCTATCGCGGTTCGCCGCTGGGCAGCGTCGACATGACGGCGACCAAAGCCAAAAAATATCTCGACGCCAACCACATCAAATTCCATCCCGGCATGAACGAAGACCTGGCGGCGACCAGTGTCTGGGGCACGCAGCAAGTGAACCTGTTTCCCGGTGCCCAATACGATGGCGTGTTCGGCCTGTGGTACGGCAAAGGTCCCGGCGTCGATCGTTGCGGTGATGTCTTCAAGCACGCCAACATGGCCGGCACCTCCAGACATGGCGGCGTGCTGGTGCTGGCCGGCGACGACCATGCTGCCAAATCCTCGACGACCGCGCACCAGAGCGAACACATTCTGAAAGCCTGCGGCATCCCGGTGCTGTATCCGTCCTCGGTGCAGGAATACCTCGACTACGGTTTGCATGGCTGGGCGATGAGTCGCTTCACCGGTTTGTGGGTCTCGCTCAAATGCGTGACCGACATCGTCGAGTCAGGTGCTTCGGTAGACCTCGATCCGGACCGCGTGCAGATTGTGTTGCCGACCGATCTGGCCTTGCCCGCCGATGGCCTCAACATTCGCTGGCCCGATGCCGTGCTGGATCAGGAAGCGCGGATGAACAATTTCAAGTGGTACGCCGCGCTGGCCTATGCGCGTGCCAACAAGCTCAACAAAATTATCTGGGACAGTCCGCATGCGCGGATCGGCATCATCACCGCCGGCAAGTCTTACCTCGATACACGGCAGGCACTGGCGGACCTCGGCATCGACGAAGCGATCGCCCGCGACATCGGTATTCGCCTGTTCAAGGTCGGCATGACCTGGCCACTGGAAGCGCAGGGCGTGCGCGAATTTGCGCAGGGTCTCGAAGAAATCCTGGTGGTCGAAGAGAAGCGCCAGATCCTCGAATATCAGGTCAAGGAAGAACTCTACAACTGGCGCGATGACGTGCGTCCCCGCGTGGTCGGCAAGTTCGACGACACCGGCGAATGGAGCAACACGCCCGGCATGGGTCACGGCGACTGGCTGCTGCCCGCAACCTACGAACTCAATCCGGCGCAGATCGCCCGCGCGATTGCCACGCGCATCGGCAAGTACTTTGCCGGTCATCCGGTCGCTCAGCGGGTGCAGGAACGTATCGCCTATCTCGAAGCCAAGGAAGCGGTACTCAAGGTCAGCAGCAAGCCCGATCCGGCCAAGGATCGGATTCCGCATTTCTGCTCCGGTTGCCCGCACAACACGTCAACCAAGGTGCCCGAAGGCAGTCGCGCACTGGCCGGCATTGGTTGCCATTACATGGTGCTGTGGATGGATCGCGAAACATCGACCTTCACGCACATGGGCGCCGAAGGTACGACCTGGATCGGCCATGCGCCCTTCACCAGCGAACAGCATGTGTTCACCAATCTTGGCGATGGCACGTACTTCCATTCCGGCTTGCTGGCAATCCGTGCTTCGGTCGCGGCCAAGGTCAACATGACCTACAAGATCCTGTACAACGATGCAGTCGCGATGACCGGCGGCCAGACTGTCGATGGCCCGATCGATCCCGGCATGATATCGCGCCAGATTGCCGCCGAAGGTGTCGGCCCGATCATCGTCGTCACCGACGAGCCGGACAAATATCCGTCCGGTTACGCCTGGGCTGACGGCGTGACGGTGCGCCATCGCAGCGAACTCGATGCGGTGCAGCGCGAACTGCGCGAGTGCAAGGGCATCTCGGCGATGATTTACGACCAGACCTGCGCGTCCGAAAAACGCCGCCGCCGGAAACGCAACGAGTACCCGGACCCAGCCAAACGCGCTGTCATCAACGAGGCCGTTTGCGAAGGTTGTGGCGATTGCAGCGTGCAATCGAACTGCCTGTCGGTCGAACCGCTGGAGACTGAATTCGGTCGCAAGCGCCAGATCAACCAGTCGTCATGCAACAAGGACTTCTCGTGCGTGACCGGTTTCTGTCCGAGCTTCGTCACGGTCGAGGGCGGCAAGCTGAAGAAGCCGAAAAAAGTCGCGGTGTCGAAAGACCCGGCAAGTACTCCTGCGATGCTGTTGCCGCAGCCGATTTTGCCGACCACGGTCACGCCGTACGGCATTCTGGTTGCCGGCATCGGTGGCACCGGTGTGGTTACCGTCGGCCAGATTCTGGCGATGGCCGCGCACATCGAAGGCAAGGGCTGCTCGGTGCTCGACATGAGCGGACTGGCGCAAAAGGGCGGGCCGGTGATGTCGCATGTGCGACTGGCCGATCATCCCGACGACATCCATTCGACCCGCGTCGGTACCGGTGCCTCGGACCTCGTGATCGGCTGTGACGTGATCGTCGCGGCCAGTCGCGATGCGTTGTCGCGCATGGGTGAAGGGCGCACTTATGCGGTCATCAATTCGACCAGCACACCGACGGCCGCCTTCGTCAAGAATCCGGACTGGCAGTATCCGGGCGAGGCGGCCGACGCCGAATTGCGTGCGGCCTGCGGCAACGACCGGGTCGATTTTGTCGATGCCGGCAAGATCGCCACGGCGCTGATGGGCGACACGATTGCGACCAACATGTTCATGCTCGGCTATGCCTGGCAAAAAGGGCAGGTGCCGCTGACGGAAGCCGCGCTGATGCAGGCCATCACGCTCAATGGTGTTTCGGTCGACTTCAACAAGCAGTCGTTCGTCTGGGGCCGCACTGCCGCGCATGACCTGGCCGCAGTCGAAAAAATCACCCGCGTCAATGACACCACAGCGCACATCATCGAGTTCAAGCGGATACCGCATCTTGACGAGCTGATCGCTACGCGGGTCGCGTTCCTGACGGCGTACCAGAACACCGTCTACGCAAAGCAATATCGCGATGTTGTCGAGCAGGTGCGGGTTGCCGAGCAAGGCATCGTTGATGCTGGCAAGCCATTACGTCTCACCGAAGCGGTCGCGAAATACCTGTTCAAATTGATGGCTTACAAGGACGAGTACGAAGTCGCACGGCTCTACACCAACACGGTCTTCGCCAAAAAAATCGATGGCCTGTTCGAAGGCGACTACAAGATCAAGTTCCACCTCGCGCCGCCGCTGTTTGCAAAGAAGGATGCGCAAGGTCACTTGATCAAGCAGGAATTCGGACCGTGGATGATGCAAGCCTTCGGCGTGCTGGCAAAGTGCAAGGGCTTGCGGGGAACCGCGTTCGATCCGTTCGGCTACACCAGCGAACGCAAGACCGAACGTGGACTGATCGTCGCGTATCGGCAGACCATCGCTGCGCTGCTGCCGAGACTGACGCCAGCTAACTTGTCCACAGTGCTTGCCATTGCCAGCATCCCCGAAGAAATTCGTGGCTACGGGCACGTCAAGGACAGGCATCTGGTGGCGGCGAAGTTGAAAGAAACGGCGCTGCTGGCGAGCCTGGATGCGCCGGTGATTACGCTGTTATCGAGGGCGACTCAGTCGGCTTAACCGGCTGGCATTGATGCAGGCGACAGTGTGCGCTGTCCCTGCGTCATCGTCCCGTCTACCTACACATCAGCACTCTTCTGTTGCCGGAACCCGGCATACCCGTTGGCGCGCAATGCGCATGCCGGGCAGGTGCCACAGCCGTAGCCCCAGTCATGCAGGGTGCCGCGTTCGCCAAGATAGCAGGTATGGGTGCCGGTGCGGATCAGGTCGACCAGCGCTGCGCCACCGAGTGACTCTGCCAGTGCCCACGTGTCGGCCTTGTCGATCCACATCAGCGGGGTTTCCAGTTTCAGACGCGTGGCCATGCCCAGATTGAGCGTGACCTGCAAGGCTTTCATCGTGTCGTCGCGGCAATCCGGGTAACCGGAAAAGTCCGTTTCGCACATGCCACCGACCAGCACATTCAAACCCCGTCGATAGGCCAGCGTGGCCGCCACCATCATGAACAGCAAATTGCGACCGGGGACGAAGGTATTGGGCAAGCCGTTTTCCAGCATCGCGATCTCGACGTTGCTCGTCAGTGCCGTGTCTGAAATCTTGCCGATCAGCGACAGGTCGATGACGTGGTCTTCGCCGAGCTGGCGATCCCACTCGGGCGACTGTGCGCGCAGGCTGGCCAGCACGCCCGGTCGCACGGTCATCTCGATGGCGTGGCGCTGACCGTAGTCGAAGCCGATGGTCTCGACCCGGTCATAGCGTTGCAGCGCCCAGGCCACGCAAGTCGTGGAATCCTGGCCGCCGCTGAAAAGGACGAGTGCACCTGTGGAAGTAGTCATATGAAGTCCTTGGTGCGGTTGAGAGGCAATGATCGCCATCGCGGTGATACAGTTGCTGGTTTAATCAGGTGGCAATTATAAGTCGCGCTGTAGCCTGTTGGCGTCGTCGAGAAAGTCGTGCACGCGGGATGCAACAAGCGTGTTGCGTTGTATTTGCGAAATGATTTATAGTTGCCGTACGGTAAGTTTTGGTTGTATTACAAAAAAGCGCGAAAGCGCGATATTTCACGCCTACAATCCGATTTTGTCTTTAAGAAACATGTGGTGCCGCACCGGATCGCAGGCGGTAGCAACACCATTTGATCAACCTGATCTTCCGTTGCCCGCGGTTTCGAAAGCTGTCCCATGTCTACATTGCGCCGTGATGTTTCAGCCGGGTTCACGCTCATTGAAGTGATCGTGGTCATCGCCATTGCCGCAATCCTGTTGTCGGTTGCCGTGCCATCGTTCGTGTCGACAACGCAGCGTTTTCGCACACTGGGCGAGATCAACAGTTTTGCCCATGATCTGCAGTTTGCGCGGACTGAAGCGATCAAGCAGGGCGTGTCGGTCTCGGTCTGTGCATCGGCGGATGGTGCAACCTGTCTGAAGGCGAATACCTGGCACATGGGCTGGATCATATTTGCCGATGCGGCGCAGGTACTCAAGGTCACCAAACCCGCCGATCTGATTCGCATCCAGCCGGGCTGGAGCAATACCGATACGCTACTTGCCGACAACGCCGTCTTTTCATTTACGTTCAGCCGTGACGGCTCTACGGTCGGCTTGCCCGGTACCGGAACAGTCACCACCACCCTGCATACGACACCAGTCAACAGCAACGCCACACAATGTCTCGCGCTCATCAAAACCGGGCGGCAGCAGGTTTTACCAGCGGGGCCGGGATGCGTATGAATAAATTGACCGATCATTGCGGCTTCACGCTGCTTGAAGTGATGATCGCAATGTTCGTGACCGCCATTGGTTTGCTGGGTTTGGCCAAGATGCAGTCACTGGCTATTTCCAGTACGCAAAACGCCGGTAGCCGGTCGATGATCGCGTTTCAGGTCGGTAGTCTGGTGTCGGCGATGCACGCCAACAAAAGCTACTGGGGCTATGGCGGCGCGCCCGCCACTTTTTCTGCCAAAGGACTGGTCGTGACCGATAATTCCGGCGAACTCAACGCCAGCGCCAGCGCCAGCGGTGCCTGCCTGTCTGCGAGCTGTACGCCGGTCCAGTTGGCAGCGCTCGACATGCAGGCCTGGGCTGCCAGCATGAACGGCCGCTTCCCGACCTATAATGCGCGCTTCAATTGCACCACGGATATCACCGCACCGATTGGCTGCGAGATCTTTGTCAGCTGGACCGAGAACCGTGTCGCCATCAGCAAGGCAACGTCTGGTGGAGCCGATACGCAAGTGCAATCCTATAGCGTGTACGCCAAACCATGACGGCGCGCCTGCTTCGACGTCCCTCGGGCTTTACGCTACTCGAGTTGATGATTTCGATCACGATCACGCTCTTCCTGATGGCCGGCATGCTGGTCATGGTCGTGAACATGAAGGGGAGCTTCACGACGCAGGACCAGCTTGGTCGCACGCAGGAAAATGCGTTGTTTGTACTGACCATTCTCGACACCACGATCCGGCATGCCGGCTATTTTCCTGATCCTCTCGTCAGCACGGAAGGTGCGGCGATGCCCGCCACGACCACGGCCAACGCGGATGGAACGACCTATCTGGCAGGCCAAAGCATTACCGGCACGGCGGGTGTCGGGGCAGTCAGCGATACGATTACCGTACGTTTTCAGGCGGCCAGCAACGATGGCTTGTCGAACTGTGCCGGTGATACCAACAAGACGGCTGGCAAGGTCAGTTGGAGCAACACCTTCGCCATCGATGCGAACAACCATCTGACCTGTACCGTGAGTGTCGATGGTGGTGCGCCTGCTGCCGCGGTCGTGTTGATTGATAACGTCGCGTCGCTGCGTGTGCTGTACGGGGTCGATTCAACGGGCAACAATAATGTCGACCGTTACGTCAGCGCGACCGATATCGGTACCACCTATCCGTACACGAGTGTCCATTCGGTGCAGTTAAGCATTGTATTGAGTGACCTGATCAATTCGACCGCCGTCACCAAGGCGACGTTGCCGGTACTCACGCACACGATCAATCTGATGAACAAGACCTACGCGGAGGGCGCTTCATGAGCAGGCGATTTCATCGTCGACAATCAGCACGCGGCGTTGCACTCATCAGTGCGATGCTCATCCTCGTGATGCTGACCTTGCTGGCGCTGTCGATGTTTCGCGGCTTCGGCCTGCAGCAAAAAATCGCTGGCAACGTGCTGGAAAAATCACGAGCGTTCGAGGCCGCAGAAAGTGCCTTGCAGTACGGCGAATTCTGGCTAACGCAAAACGCAGGGCTAACCGGCGTGCCATGTACCTCGACGATCATCATTACCTCCGACGCCGACATGCGGGTATGCGATACGGCTCTGGCAACGCCGGCTGATCCTGCCAGTTGGGTCGGCGCTTCGACCTACACGCCATTGGGCATGCAAGTGCAGGCCGATGGCGGCGCGATCGTCAACGGAAACAGCAATGCCGACATCAACTACGCCCGCTCACCGGCACTGTATATCGCGTACATGGGGCTGGGTCCCAATGGCACCGATGCGCTGTATTCCGTCACGGGTGTCGGGTACGGTGGCAGCAAAACCAGTGCGGCGGTGGTACAAAGCGTCGTTCGCCAAACCGCAAAAGTGACTTCGCTGACCGGACCGTAAAGAAAGCAAATCATGAACAATTTCAGAAGACATGCCGTCGGTGCATTGTGGGTGTTGCCACTGGCCGGCCTGATGCCGTTGACGGCGTCGGCACAACTGGTGGTCAGCGATACGCTCACGGGGGCGTCGTCGACTTACGGCTGGAAACCGCTCGGTGGAGCCTGCCTTACCGCGGGCGATGACACGGGTTCCATTCCGGGATGCAAAAACTTGTCGGCTTATAGCGGCAAAACTCAGGTGGGCGGTGTCAGCGGACGGTTGCCCGATCCGATCGGACAAGGCGCGTTACGCCTGACCAATGGCGATACAACGTCTGGCAGCAACGGTGATAACCAGGCCGGTTCAGTCGTGTCTACCGCGACATTCCCGACTACGCAGGGCGTGAAGGTGACCTTCACGACGGCGACCTATGGCGGCGATGGATTGAGTAATTCGGGTGCGGATGGCATTGCTTTCTTTCTGATGGATGGCGGAAAAGTGCCATCGATTGGTTCGCCGGGCGGCAGCCTTGGATACAGCTGTTCAAATATTAATGCTCCGGGAGATGGTGTTGATGGCGGCTATCTTGCGGTGGCTGTTGACGAGTACGGAAATTTTTCCAACCTGAGCGACACCACGTCGACTGGGAACGTCAATTCGCGCAGTCCCGGCACCATCGTCGTGCGTGGTTCCGGGAGTGTTACTTTTGCGAGCTTGCAAAAGCTGAACGCGATTTACTATCCTGGCAGCCTGTCGTCGACCGACCGAATTAAAGCGGTACAAGCAACATGCAAGAACGGCAGGCTTCAAGATTGGAGTAATTCGTCCAAGCCAAAAGATACCAGTCAAGCGATTCAAAATTACCCGCTGCTTGCCCAGCCGCAAGCGGTGTCCGCGTCGATTTTCAGTCAGGAAGCGACCTTTGCACCGTTGCGTAGTAAAGCGAATTTTTTTTCGTACGACCTGAGCATCACGCAGGACGGCTTGCTCAGCCTGTCCTACAACGTCAACAACGGCGTAGTGCAGCCAATCATTACGAAGCAATCGATCACAGCCAATAACGGCCCGCTGCCACCGAGCTTCCGGTTCGGCTTTACCTCCGGCACCGGTGGTGGCAGCAATGTCCACGAAATCCTGTGTTTCAAGGCGGCCCAAATCAATGCTGCTTCCACGTCTGCCGGAACCAACATCCAGGAATCGGCGCGCGTTCAAGCCGGGTCACAAGTCTATCTGGCGTACTTCCATCCGCAAAATTCCTGGGGGCAGCTGACGGCTTCCTCGCTGGTGGCCGATTCGCTCGGCAACTTGACGATCAACCCCGCGGCGAACTGGGATGCGAGCTGTTCGCTGACGGGGGGCGCGTGCGGCGCGACAGGGGCGACGACCACGGCACAGGCAACACGTACCATGCTTAGCTGGAATGGCACCAGCGGGATTCCTTTTCAGTATCTCAGCATGACGGCGGCACAGAAAGTTTCCATGGGGCTGACTGACGGCCTGTTGCGCACCAGTTATCTGCGCGGTGACCGGGTCAACGAAGTGCCGCTGAGCGGCAGCGGGACGGGGACCTATCGGCGGCGTGACAGCATCCTGGGTGACATCATGAACTCCAGTCCGACCTGGGTCGGTGCGCCGTCGTCGCCGTATGATTTGCCGGGGAAAAGCTCCGGAAAAGATTTGCTGTCCAATGCGACGGTGGCCGAATTCGGCAGCGCTTACGCCAGTTTTTCCAGTGCCAATGCAACCCGTCCGAATACGGTCTACGTCGGTGCCAACGATGGCATGTTGCACGGGTTTCGGGCAGGTGCTTATGACGCCAACAATAACTTCACGACCAAGGTCACGCCGAACGACGGGATGGATGTACTGAGCTACGTCCCGTCGGCTGTCATCAGCAGTATTCATCCGTCGAATTCGGCACTCGATTATTCGTCGCCGCAGTACGCGCACAACGCCTATGTCGATGCGACACCAGGTACCGGCGATCTGTTCTACAGCGGCGCCTGGCATACCTGGCTGGTGGGTGGGCTCGGTGCAGGTGGCAATGCCAGCGGGACGATCAATGACAAAACCAGTACTGCCAATGGCGTGCTGTACGCGCTCGACATTACCGATCCGACGCAGTTCAGTGAAAGCAATGCCGTCAGCCTGGTCAGGGGCGAGTGGGATTCGACGAGCATCGTCTGCGTCAATGTGACCTGCAATACCAGTCTGGGAAGCGTGTACGGCACACCGATCATCCGGCGTCTGCATGATGGCAACTGGGCGGTTATTTTTGGCAATGGTCGCAACAGTACGACGGGTGCGGCAGGGGTCTTCATCATGACCGTCAATGCCATTACCGGCGCGCGTTCGTTTCGCTTTCTGGCTGCCGGTACAGCAAGTTCCGGCAACAAGAACGGCATCGACTACGTTGCCTCGGCCGATCTCGACGGCGATCACGTGACCGATTACCTGTATGCCGGCGACTATCAGGGCAAGGTCTGGCGCTTCGACCTGACCAGCAGCGATCCGGCGCAATGGGCAGCAAGCAGCACGCCGCTGTTTACCACCGCCACTGGTCAACCGATCACGACGGCGTTGACAGTCAATTCGGTGGTCCAGTCGACCGGCAATTCGCGCATCGTCGTGGCCTTCGGTACCGGCGAACAGTTACCGCAAACGCTCAATAGCGGCGCTGCGTATGCCAGCAATACCCAGTCGTTTTATGGCATATGGGACTGGAACATGGCGAGCTGGAATGGCAAGAGCCAGGTCAAGTATGTGTCGCTGGCGGCGCCGCAATCCTTTGGGATCAGTGACCTCACGCTGCAGACCATCACCACAATTTCCGGTGGGACCGGCAGCGTGGCAAATTTCCGTACCGTGTCGCAAAATCCGGTGTGCTGGAGCGGCAGCTCCGTCTGCTCCGGCAGCAACACCAAGTTTGGTTGGCGGATTGATTTTTCATCGACTGAACAGGTGATCTTTAACCCGCGACTGGCGTACGGTGCCTTGATTTTCAACACCACGCTGCCAGCCGTTGCACAGACGCTGAGTTGCTCGAATCAGCCCTCCACCGGTTATACGATGGCGATTTCGCCCGATACCGGCGGTGCGCTGACGACATCGCTGTTCGCGACTGCCGCGAAGGCGGCCGCGCTCACCGCGACCGGCGGTGCCATCATTTCCGGATTGGGTCTGAGTGCGACCGGGGGACCGTCCATTGTGATGGCTGGCGGCAATCCGTTCCTGGTGCAGCAAACGGTAACAGGCGTCGGCATTGTGACCCGTATCGATCCCATCGCTGGCCGATCCGGCCGGATGACCTGGCACAAATTGCTTTAGGCGGGTTGACTGTAGGTACCATCATGTTGAAAAGGCATAGTCATGATCGATAAACATAAAGAGCAGCAACAGCAACAGCAACAGCAACAGCAACAGCAACAGCAACAGCAACAGCAACAACGCGGCTTTACCCTCGTCGAACTGATGATCGTGGTCGCCATCGTGGCCATTCTTGCTGCCATTGCCTATCCGTCCTATGCGCAACAAGTCCGCAAGGGACGGCGCGTGGATGCGAAGTCGGCGATGCTGGACCTGGCGGCCCGTCAGGAAAAATTTTTCGCCACGAACAACCGTTATTCGGTCTCTGGCACGGCCCTCAACTATGGCAGTGCATTTCCGGTCAGTCTGGTCACCGGGAGCGTCACGTCGTACACGATGACGGTGACGCAAGCCACGGTAACGGACTACACCATCACCGCCACGCCGGTCGGTGACCAGATCAACGATCCTTGTTATGCCTATCAGCTCACCAACTTCGGTGTGCAGTCGAACCTGACGGCCAGCGGTGGGGCCAATACAGCAACCGGTTGCTGGTAAGGATGTTGCCAGTCAATAGCGCGATGCAACGATTTCCTGCGAACGGCTCTTGAGGTGGTCCTCGTCGCCCTTATAGATTGCCGTTACCAGAAAACGCGGGGAGCAGGCGATCAGGTGCAGGGGGGCATCTGGCCAGACGGTGTTGCAGGAGGGGAGCACCAGCGTGGCCACATTGCCCTCAAGGGGTACCGTTTTGCGTAGCATTGGCGCATCAACCTGACCCCCGTCCTTGAAGCGAAAGACGACCTGTCCGCCCGGATTGTTGCCGCTGACATTGGCGGTGAAGGTCTGGGTGACTGTCGCGGCGGCCGGGTTCGGCTCGCTCAGCAGTAACGTGGTTGTTGCTTCCACTTCCTGCGGCACCGGATCCAGCACGTCGCCGAACAGGGCTGTGCTGGGCTGGCCGCTTTGCGCGAATACGACGTTGGCCATCGTCGCGCCACTGGCGACATCAATGAAGCCAACGCTGCGCGGTTCACTCGCGCTGTGGATACGGTGCTCGAAAATGAACCCGGCCAGCATGAAACGTCCGGCCGTATTGCTGCCGGCCAGGCCATTGAGGTAATGGTATTCGGCACCATTGCTCGGCAGCGCAAGCACGCGGCTGTTGGACTCGGTAGCGGTATCGATTTCTGCGACGACGTTGGCATTCGGTGTCGAGCCGCCGCCAACATACAGTGTGGTACCGTCGGGGCCAAGCAGGACTGGGCCATTGAATGCAGTCATCATCGATTGAGGCGATTGCGTGATGGGCACCTGCACTGCGCGCGCGGTGGCGCTGGCCATGTCGAGCACCAGATAGCTGACCGTCTTGCTGGTCGAGCCACCGCCAAACACGATCACCCTGTCGTCTCCCGGACTGATGAGGAGCCTGGTCGGATGGATGTCGGGTGCCAGGGCGGCGGTCGGAATGGATTTTTCAATGTCGAGGGTGGCACCATGCACGATCGTGATGCCGGCGGTTCCGCCGTTGTTCCCGCTGCTGGCCACAATCAGTTTTCCGCCCTCGCGGGACATTGCCAGCGCACTGGCCGACGGATCGACCGCCACCGACTTGATGACGACACCGCTCGGGGCATAGATCATGTCGAGCCGACCGGGTGTGAGCACGTATGCGCGCGCGCCTTCATCGTCGGCCACCAGGGCCAGTGGTGCCGCGCTCAGCGGTATCGTCGCCAATACGTTATGCATCGTGATGTTGATGACATGCACGGCGGTAGCACCGAGCGCATACAACCGGGACCCTGTTACATCGACGATCAGGTCGATCACCGGTTCCGGGAGCGGAATGCGGTCAACGATTCTGGCAAGCGCCGGGTCGATGATGGCGATGCCGTTCGTGGTGTTCATGAACACCTTGCCGGCCGGTTTGCTGGCGACGATGCGGGTGGCCCCGTCGAGCGAGGCGGCAACACGCGCAGTGAAGTTGGCCATGTCGACGACGCTCACTTCATTAGTCGATGGATTGCCGACCGTGACAAAGGGTGCGGCCAGCGCGCTGCCGGCAAAGACAAGAAATAACGCAAGGAAAAACGTAAGGGAAAACTTAACTAAGAGACAGGTCATCCGTGCGGCAAGCGGCACGGTCAGGGTGATCGGGTTTTTCATCATGGACTCTCCGTGGAAGGTCGTCGACCGGATAAAGTTCGGCCGACGTTTGCAGGGGACGACTTACCTGTCCCATTCTGAAAGCTTCATCCCGGAGGTCATTGATGTGGCGCAGGCACCTGGCAGGCTTATCCCGGTACGCTACCGATCTTCTCCAATGACTGTTCGATGAAGTCGCCATCGGCTTCCGAGAAACGCACTTTCACCGGATACCATTCCTTACCCGGTGCGAGCCAGATATCGAGTTGCTGGCCTTTCGAGTCCGGTGGTGGCGCACGCGTCACATGCACGGTGCGCTGCGGGCCCAGCGTCGTGTCGAGTTTCTCTTCCTTGACCACAGTGAAGACCCACGGCTCGGCATCACGCGGGCCGGCAACAAAAAAGTCCCATGAAGAATTGACCTTGAAGGCAGCGGCGTTGGCGCGTGCGACGGCGATCAGTTGCCAGATCACGCTATTGCGATCCTGTTCGCCGCCGAGTAACGGGAACGTGTCGGCTTCCGGGGCAAAGCGGATGATCTTGGCGGTACGGTCGAAGGTCGTCGTCGTCGGCTCTTTGCGCCAGCGATTTTCAACAAAGGTCGCTGGTGCCAGGCCGAAGGCATCGATGCTGCCGCTACTGGTGGCATCGACGATCTTGCCGACCAGTGGCGAGCGGGTTTCGGTACTGATGCTGAAGGTGCCGGGCGTGGTGCGCCACTTGATCAGCGCTTCGCCGTTGAGCGAAAAACCGTTCTGGCGGGCCTTGATTGTATAGCTCAGGTCGGCCGGTGGTGGTGGCGTGAAGGTGCGCTTGTGCACCGCATGCTGGGCACTGGCCGACATGCTGGTGCAGAGGAAAATGGTGGTCGCAACAAGATGTCGCAGCGGGATGGATCGCATGAAAACTCCGTTCATAAAAAATGGTTAGCGCTCGGCCAGCGGCGTGATCGACGACATCGACATGTCGAGATAATCACCGTTGGTTTCGGTCTGTCGCAGCCGTACCGGATACCAGTCACGGGCTGGTGCCAGCCAGAATTCGACCTGGGTGTCGTAGGAGCCGGGGCGCGGCTGGCGCAGGAAATGCCAGGTGGTAAATTGCTCGCCACCCAGCGTGAGGGTTTCTTCGCCGACCACCTTGATGTGCCAGGTTTCGGCATCGCGTACGCCGGCAACGAAAATTTCGAGCGCGCTGCCGGGCACAAACTGGCTGGCATCGCCCCGTCCGATCGAGGCGAGTTGCCAGACGATGCTGGCACGGTCCTGTTCGCCGCCGGTACGCGGATAGGTCGTTGTCGACGCGGAAAAACTGATGAGTTTGCTGGCTTGCTGGAAGTGGGTATTGGTCTCGGGTTTGCGGAAACGCTTTTCACTGTACTTCAGCGGCGTGATGCCCTGCGGGTCGAGACTACCCAGACTCTGAAAACTCAGCACCGTGAAAAACAGCACGCTGGCTTCACCATTGATCAGGTAATTGTCACCGCTGCGGCGCCAGCCAATTTTGCCACTGCCATGGACGATCTTGCCGTCACGCAGTGCCTGTACAGCGTAGTTCACTTCGGCCGACGGCGGCGGTGCGGTGTTGAACGCGGGTGCCGTTGCCGGTTCCGGTTCCGGTACGGACGCGACTACCGGCGCGACCGGTTCGGCGGGCGGTGCGATCACTGCAGCGGGCGTCGTAGCGCTGGCTTCGACGGACGACTCGTCGGTGCGCGCGACGGGCGAGTCCGATGCTGCCGCGATGATCACGGGCAGTGCCGGTATGGCCGGCTGCGGCAGTTTGCGTACTGCGGGCGGGCGCGTTTTTGGCAAGGGTGGCGCAGCCGGTTTGGGGTTCGCCACCTCGCGTTGCAACTGCAGCATCACGACGGGTTCGTTGTGCGATTGCAGCACCGGATGCGCAGGATGGGCTGTGATCCAGTTGAACGCGGCCAGATGCAGCAGCGCCACGATGGCAATTGCCACCGGACGGTACCAGCGTTGCAGGCGCTTCTCGGGATTGGCCGGAGGATTCATGCCGGGAGTGTAAACGTTGCGGTGCGCGGTTGCCTTGCGGTGTCACACTCTGAATCATCCCGGCGCGTAAAATGCTCTCCTTTTTGACTGGACTCGCCAATGTCATCGCCAATGCGACAATTCTTGCTGGTCGCCTGCCTGCTCGGTGTGTGGAGTGCTACTGCCGCGGCCCTGCCGCCGATCCCGCTCGCCATGATCGAAGGCATGTCCGGTCCGTTTGCCAATGCCGGCGAAGCCGTGCAGCGCAACGTCCAGCTGGCGATCGAAGTGGTCAATGCCCGAGGGGGTGTGCGGCTCAAGGATGGTCGCCACCCGCTGCAGCTAAGCGTCTTCGACAACAAGCAGACCATCGACGAATCACTGATCGCCTTGCGTCAGGCGGAAGACCGGCATATTCCGTTTGTCTTGCAGGGCAACAGTTCAGCGGTAGCGGCCAGCCTTGTCGATGCACTGAACAAGCACAACGAACGCAGTCCCGATAACCGCTTGCTGTTCCTGAATTACTCGGCGGTCGATCCGGTCCTGACCAATGACAAATGCAGCTTCTGGCATTTCAGGTTCGATGCCAATGCCGACATGCGCATGCAGGCGCTGACCGATGTGATCGAGGGCGATAGCCGCGCCAGCAAGGTCTATCTGATCGGTCAGGATTACAGTTTCGGTCATCAGGTGGCGACGGCCGCACGCACCCAGCTGGCGGCCAAGCGACCCGATATCCGCATCGTCGGCGACGAGTTCCATCCGATCGGCAAGATCAAGGATTTCGCGCCGTACGCGGCCAAGATACGGGCCAGTGGTGCGGACACGGTCATCACGGGCAACTGGGGTAATGACCTGACGCTGCTGGTCAAGGCGGCGCGGGAGTCCGGCCTGAATCTGAAGTTCTACACGTTCTATGGCAACGGCCTCGGTGCCCCGGCGGCGATCGGTGATGCGGGTGTCGGGCGCGTGCGGGCGGTGGCCGAATGGCATCCGAATGTCGGCGGCGCGGCCAGCGATGCGTTCTACCAGTCGTTTCGCCAGCGCTTTCCGGAGCCACGGGATGACTACGTGCACTTGCGCATGCGGGTCATGATCGAGATGCTGGTCAGCGCGATCGAACGCGCCGGCAGTACCGAAGCAGCCAGCGTTGCCAGAGCCCTCGAAGGTGCACGGTTTGCCAACGGCTTTCATGAGGCGACCATGCGTGCAGCCGATCACCAGCTGATTCAGCCGCTGACCGTCTCGGTGATGCAAAAGCAGGGTGAGGACGGCGTGCGCTTCGATAACGAGGGTAGCGGTTATGGCTTCAAGACCGAGCGCTATCTGCTGCCTGCGGCGACTGCCCAGCCAAGCACGTGCACGATGACGCGCCATTGAATTGATTGTTCGTGCGGAGGCGTTCTCTGCTAATCTGGTTTTTCACTCTTGGGGACACATGATGATGAAATCTTCGATGCCAAACATGCCCGGCGCAGGCGCAATGACCGATACGCTGGAATTCATGAAAAAACTGTGGGGTGGCATTACCTTGCCGGGTGCCAGCATGCCGGGCATGGTCATGCCCACCTTGTCGGTGGAAGAAATTGACAAGCAGATCGCTGATCTGAAGGCGGTCGAAAGCTGGCTGACGATGAACATGAACATGCTGGGCGGGACCATCAAGGCGCTGGAAGTACAAAGCGCGACGATCGCCACGCTGCAATCGATGAGTGCCAATTTCAGCTCGGCGATGAAGCCGGCCGAACCGGCACCGACGCCGCAACCATCGCCTTATGAAGCATTTTTCAGGGCAGCATCAGCGAAGACCGAGGCGGCTCCAGCGCAAGCGCCGGCACCTGCGCCTGCGCCGGCACCGCAAGCAGCCCCGGTCCCCGAGGCTGCCGCTGAGCTGCCGCCGATAGCCAATCCGAACGCCTGGTGGAACATGCTGCAGCAGCAGTTCCAGCAAGCAGTCGCCAACGCGATTCCGCCAGAACCGGTGGCCGCACCCAAGCCGGCCAGCGCACCGAAGGCAGCGAGCACTGCCAAGCCAGCCGCTGCCGCCAAGCCCCGTCCCGTAAAAAAACCCACCGCTGCAGCCAAGCCGGAAAAGACCTGACGCCGCGTCAGCGCGTCGGTGTAGTCGTTGGTGCACCTGCCACGCGCAGTTCGTAGGGTGCAATAACCGCAGGGCATTGCACCGAATGTACTGACTGCGGTAGCTGATCCTGCATGCGCTTCGTCATGACCTAGCCGGGGGCGGCCCGGCAGCCGGTCACTTCTTTTTGCTTCGCCAAAAAGAAGTAACCAAGAAAAAGGCGACCGCGAAGCGGCTGCCCTTCGGGTTCCCAAAAGCCGGAGCCAGTCAGGGGGAGGGCCGCAAACTCGCTTCGCTCAGACATGCGTCCCTCTGATCCCCTGCCTGACTCCGACTTTTGGCAGCTGCTTCAATGCGGAACAGGTCAACGTCAACTGCCACGTCAAAATCAACATCAAAATCAACATCAACATCAACATCAAAATCAACATCAACTTCAAAACCATAAAACAAGGGCGGGTACGGCCTCTTGTGCCCGCGCGCGCAGATCGGGAATGCCTGCCAATTCAGGCCGTTCCGCGTGGGCACGATAGGTCTGTGTCCACGCTACGAACTGCCGCTGCGTCAGGGCGTCGGTCCAGTCGGTGGCGCACCTGCCACGCGCAGCATCGGTGCCACCAGCAGCGCGAGTAGCGTGCAGCCGACGGCGAGATAACCGACCACGTTAAAGTGCAGGATCTCGCCACCCGGCGCGCGCGTGATGATCAGTCCGGCGATCAGTGAGGCTAATCCGGCAAACGCCATCTGCACCGAGGACACCAGACTCATGAACGTACCGCGTACCTGTTGCGGCGCAATGGCACTGACCATCGCCATCGCCGGCACCATGCGTCCCGGCACCAGCACAAAGAAGATCGTCGAATTGATCAGCACCAGCCACCACGCGATCGGCACCAGATGTGTCGTGATCAGTATCGGTACCATCGACGCCAGCGCCACCCAGCGGAAGACTCTCAGCTTGCCGCGCTTGTCGGCCTGACGGCCAATTGCTTGAGACGTGAAGAAGGTTGCCGCGCCACCGCACAGATAGATCAGCGTAATGAACGATTCAGGCAAGCCGACATTGGTCGTCATGTACAGCGCAATATACGGAATCACCGTGAACCCGCCGAGCATCATCATGGCAATGAACAGGAAGCCCTTCAGATGTTCGGGATGCCTGGCCACCAGAAAAATCTGCTGGAAAATATTACCCTTGCGCGTCTGCTGCATGTGCCCGGTCAGACTGGGCAGCAAGCGGTAGCCAATCACGAAGATCACCATCGCCAGCGCGACGATGAAGAAAAACGGTGCACGCCAGCCCAGCGCCGGCAAATGATTTGCCAGCACCAGACCGAGCGGTACGCCGGCCACCGTCGACAGCGAAAATGCCGCCATCACAGTCCCCATTGCCTTGCCGCGTCGTTCAAACGGAATGATATCGGCCACCATGGTTTGCACCATCGCACCGAGGATGCCGCCAAACGCGCCTGCCAGTGCGCGCGCAAACAGCAGTTGCGGGAAGGTCTGCGCCAGACCGCAGCACAGCGTCGCCAGCATGAACAGCACGTACAGCGTCAGCGTCAGCTTGCGGCGGTCGAAACGTTCGATGTAGGTGGCCGCCAGCAAACCCGATATCGCCGCCGTGAACGTGTACGACGACAGCAGCAGCCCGAACTGGTGCGTATCAATGTGCAGCACCCGGATCAGTTGCGGGCCGAGCGGCATCATGATCATGAAGTCGAGAATGTGGGTGAACTGGATACCGGCCAGCGTCAGCAGGACCAGCCATTCTTTGCGGGGAGTCAGTCGGGGTGGGGGAATAGTCACGGTGTAGTGCACATCATCAGAGTGGGCGTGGACGGCATGGTAGCAGCCTGGCCGGATAGCGAGGTGCGCTAGAAATATATTTTCTGATATCAACTTAAGTAGCTACTCTCACGAAAATAAAACTACTAGTTGTAATTTAATGTTGACTGACATGTGTCATCATGATCGCGGCAATCAACCAACCACTCCGGCAAGGCATGCCGTTGGTAGTCGATGGACAATAACGTACGGGCAGGTCTTGCATCGGTCAACGCTGACGCAGGATGTGGTCGTTTTAGAGGGTGGCAAGGCGGGTGCTGGCATGGGTTTCGGCGTCAGCGATTTGAAGAGGTTTCAGATGCAATCGAGTGGTGATAAATCTCTTCCAGGTTCTAATGGCACTGCCGGTTTCGGCAATTTTTTCAGGTATCACGGCTGGCTCTCACCGGGAGTGCGTCTGTTTCGCAGCATCCGGTTTCAGGCCAAGGCGCTCTGGATTGCGTTGGCGTTTCTTGTCCCGTTGTTGATGACGTTGTTTTACCTGTGGTCGGCCGCCAATGACCAGGTCAGCTTTGCGCGTACCGAGCGTCAGGGCTTGACCTTTGTCCATCCGTTGGTGGACCTGCTCAAGGCGGCGCAGGGTCGTCGGCGGATAGCGTCCGGTACCGCGCCGCAACTGGCCGAGCAGCAAGCCAGTATCAGTGCTGCCTTCGATAAAGTGCAGGCGCGCCAGACCGAACTGGGCAAGGACTTCGGCACCGAAAAACCGTTCGAGCTTTTGCTCAAGGCGCACCAGTTCCTGATGCAAACGCCGCTGGCGGCCAACCCGGATGCAACCTTCAAGCTGCATTCCGATTACATCGCGCTGGTGCTGGACTTGATGGCGCGGGTTGCCGACGGGTCGCAACTGAGTCTGGACCCGGACCTTGACACGTATCACATGATGAATATTTCGGTCCTGCGTGGACCGATGCAGTACGAGAACACGGCGCAATTGCGCGGCCTCGGTAGCATGATCCTCAATGACAAGGAGCTGACACCGTTACGGCGTGAACAAATGAGCCAGCGCAATGCGGTTCAGGATTACCTCGACCGGGATGTCGAGGCGTCCTACAAGGCGGGTATCGCCATTTTTCCGGAGGTAGCACGCAACATGGACATGCAGGCCACCGACGTCGCGTCGGATGCATTCCGTGCCGCCATCATGAAGCAGATCATGGGGCCGGAACTGACCGGCGACGCCGCCACCTTTCTCGCGCTGGGTAATGCCGCTGTCGACAAGCAGATCGCGCTGACGTTGCAGGTGATGGCACGACTGGACACGCAATTGCAGGCACGGATCGATCGCCTGCAGGGCACGCTGACGACCCAGTTCGGCATCTGCCTGTTTTTTGTGCTGCTCGCGAGCTACCTGATGCTGGCGTTTTACAGAGTGATGATGGGGGGCTTGCAGGAAGTCGCCGGTCATCTGCAGGAAATCACCAAGGGTAACCTGACCACCGCACCGAAGCCCTGGGGCAGCGATGAAGCGGCCTAGTTGATGAATACGATGGGCGAGATGCAAACCAGCTTGCGGCGTATCGTCGGCATCGTACTGGACGGATCGGCGCAGGTGCAGACGGCCAGCAACGAGATCGCCGCTGCTGCCAACGACCTGTCGGGCCGGGCCGAGCAGGCTGCTGCCAACGACCTGTCGGGCCGGGCCGAGCAGGCTGCTGCCAGCCTTGAGGAAACTGCCTCGAGCATGGAACAGATTTCATCGACCGTGAAGCAGACCTCCAGCACGGTGGCCGGCGCGATGAGCATCGTGCAGGCCAACGCGGTATCGGCCACGCGCGGCGGTACCGTGATCAATCAGGTGGCGGCGACGATGGAAGGTATTCGTGTCTCGTCGAACAAGATCGGTGAGATCATCGGCGTCATTGACGGCATCGCTTTCCAGACCAACATCCTCGCTCTCAATGCGGCGGTCGAAGCAGCGCGGGCCGGCGAAGAGGGGCGCGGATTTGCAGTAGTGGCCTCAGAGGTGCGGGCGCTGGCCGGTCGTTCGGCAGCCGCCGCGCGGGAAATCAAGACGCTGATCACCGAGAGTATTGCGCAGGTCGAAAGCGGTAACCGGGTAGTCACCGAAGCCGGCACGACGATCCACGAAATCGTCATCAATGCAGACAAGATCGCAACGATGATGCAAGAGATTACGGTCACCACCAGAGAGCAAAGCAGCGGCGTCGGTCAGGTTGAAATCGCCATCCATGAACTCGATCGCACCACCCAGCAAAACGCGGCCTTGTCGGAACAGGCGGCAGCGGCGTCGACCACCTTATCCGAGCAGGCGCAGCGGTTGAGCGACGAAGTCAGTTTTTTCCGGCTCGCTTGAGCCAGCGCATCAGACTGCCCAGCACGGGCAGTTTTTCATACAGCTCTTCGGCCGCATCCCAGTAATCGCGATGCAGGCAGACCTGGCCGGCAGTATCGAAGCGCACGTGGGTAGCGCCGCGTATGCACTGCTCTTCGGTCGAAAAGCGCTTCATCCTGAAATGAAAATCCCACGTCAGGAAAGCCTGGTCATCCTGCAGTAACTGCGTGGTCACGACAAAGCGCGGCGCGTTCACCTGCACAAACATGTGCTGGAAGATGCGCGTGATCTCGGCCCTGCCACGGACTTCGTTGAACGGGTCCTTGAAGAACGCATCGGCGCTGTAAATGGTGTCGATGCGGGTGATGCTGGCTTGCGTCAGCGTCTCGAAAAAATCGACCAGTGCGTGCAGGCCGTCGGCGTGCTTTACAAGCTGGTGCTTCACAAGCTGATGCTTCACAAGCTGATCACTCATAAGCCGGTCACCTTGTGAATCAGCGCAAAATACCAGCGGTACGGTAGCAGTCGCGCCAGTCGTATCCAGTTGGTGAACCGCTTCGGAAAGTGAATATGGAAGTCGCCTGCTTCAAGCCCGGCGACCAGTTTGTCGGCCGCTTGCGTGGCGCTGATCAGCGCCGGCATCTTGAAGTCATTGACGGCCGTCATCGGCGTATCGACGAAGCCCGGATTGATCTGGTACACCGCCACGCCGCGCGGATGCAGGTCGAGGTAGAGCGACTCAGTCAGGTTGATCAACGCGGCCTTGGTCGGGCCATAGATCAGTGCTTTCGGCAAGCCGCCGAAACCAGCCACCGAGGCGACGATGCCGATGCCACCGCTGCCCTGCTTCAGCAAGCCGGGCAAGACGACATCGAGGCAATTGAAAACACCGCGCAGGTTCAGGTCGATCAGTTGATTGACCTTGGCCAGATCGAGGCTGTCGGCGCGCATTTCGTTGTAGCCGCCCGCGACGATGAGTACCAGATCGATGCCTTTCCAGGCCGCCAGCAACTGGTCGCGCGCGGCCAGCACGGTAGCGTGATCGGTGATGTCGACGAGTGCCACCAGCGCGTTGGCATGACCGGCGGCCAGCTCTTCGAGTGGCTCGGCGCGCCGTGCGGACAGCGCCACCCGCGCACCCTTGGTCAACAACTGACGCGCTGTTTCGGCGCCGATGCCGGTTGATGCACCAATGACCCAGACGCGCTGGCCGGACCAGTTGCGGATGGCCGGATTCATCATGGCCGCTTGGTGAACGACAGCGTCACGTCGCCGACATGAAAACCGAACTTGCTCATCGCCGCGCGGTTGAGCATGACGCGATCATCCATCAGGTACATCCAGTCTTCCATCGTCACGTTGATGACCTTGCCGTCGACCGGCAACGCCAGCACGTAGGTCCAGCGCAATGCATTACCCGCGACCACGCCCTGGGCCACGCCGACCACGTCCCCGGCGGTGCCGGTGTAAGTGCCGGGGCCGGTCTTGGTCAATGTCCAGACACGTTTTTCCTTGGTGCCGTCGGAGTAGGTGAAGCTCTCGTCGAGCGTACCGACATCGCCTTTCCAGCTACCGACCATGACCACGCCAAAGCGCTTGATGACTTCGCCGGAACGATCCTGGAACATCCCTTGTGCGTCCAAGGTGCCATTGAAATACTGCTGCAGGTCGAGCGTTGGTTTCTGGTCCGCGTAGCGCGATGGTTCGACCGTGCCGCAACCGGCGATCAGGACAGCGCAGCACAGGGCGAGCAGGGGTTTGAATATTTTCATGGGATTCCTTTAAATTGTGAGCAATCAAATGGTGCGCAATGGAGCCCGCCACAGCAGCGCTGCAGCGATCAATTTCAGCACGCAGGGCGTTACCGCATAACCGATGGCAATGGCTTGTCCGCCGGCGTCGCTTTGCAAGCCGGGCACGTAGCCCAGCCATTCCAGCAACGGTAGCGAGATGCCGGCGGCCAGCGCCAGGTTCATTTTGGTGGCCCAGCTCCAGGCACCGAAATACACGCCTTCGCGTTTGCCGCTGTCGCCAGCCTGATGGATGACGGCGGCCAGCAAGGCCGGCGGCAGGGCCAGGTCAGCGCCCAGCGTCAGGCCGGCCAGCACGCAGATTACGCCGAACGCCGTGCCGTCGCCGGCACCAAGTTTGTACGTCCAGACGAAGCCGGCCACCGCCAGCAGCATCGAGAACATCCAGGCACGCGCTTCACCAAGGCGTTTGGCCAGCGCGACCCAAAGCGGCATCGAGGCAGTCGCGGCGACGAAATACAGCACCAGGAATAGTCCGGCCTGCTGGCCCAGTTGCAAGCGGTCGCTGGCGAAAAACAGGAACAGCGTGGCCGGGATGGCCGCGGCGATGCCATTGACGACAAACACCGCAAACAGCCAGCGGAACAGTTTGCTGCGAAACGGCACCAGCAACTCCGACCAGCCGCTATGGCTGCGTAGCGTGCGCGCCGGCAGCGGTGCCGAACGCGTCAGCAGCAGTACAGAGCAGGCCAGTACGACGAGGAAGGCGGCGGTGAGCCACCAGGACGGACCGAGCGTCGGTAACGCTGCGGCAATGATGACGCCGATCAGTCCGCAGCCTTCGCGGGTGGCGGTCAGCCGGGAGCGCTGGTCGGGTGCCTGCGTCAGTGCCGCGCCCCAGCTCTGGTGGCTGATCGTGGCCAGACTAAAACCCACGTAGACCACCAGCAGCGCCATCATGAACCACGTCATCGGAAAGCCCGCCGCGACCGTCGGCGGATGGAACAGCGCGACGAATCCGGCCGCCAGCAACGGCAAGGCCAGCAACACGAAACGCCGGTAGCTATCGGCCCGGCGCGCACCGTCAATCCACAAACCGAGTACCGGGTCGAGGAAGGCATCGAACAGACGCGCCAGTAACAGCGCGGTACCGATCAGCGTCAGCGACATGCCGAAGCGTTCAGCGTACAACTTCGGCACGTACATGTAGACCGGTAGCGCGACCATCGCCAGCGGCATGCCGAACAGTCCGTAAGCGAACAGGCTGGCGCGGTCCAGTCGCGCCATCAGCGCGGTACCGCGTTCATCAACAAGGCGTCGCGTAATTTGCCGGCGCTGGTTTTTGGATCCAGCCAGATGGCAAAGAAGGCGCGGGCAAAGACCGGATCAGCGATCTCGCCGAGCAGTTTGCCGTCGAGGTAAAAGCGCGCGCCCGATGCGGGCAGAAAGACGCCGGTCAGTTGGGTGCCGTCGCTCACGTCAGGAAACAGCGCGGTCATGCGCGTGAGCCATTCGGCGCGCTGGGCCGGCGTGCCCAGGCCGAGCTTGCTGATTTCGTCGGCGCTGGATTCGGCGATTTTTTTGCCATTGAGCGAACGGGCATAAGTCAGAGCCAGTGCCAGTGGCGCGTCGGGTGCGATGCCTTTTGGGCCGACCCATAATTGCGCGTCGTAGATATGCAGGCCGAACCAGCGGAACGTGCCTTGTCCGGACAGCCGCGCCGTTGGCACATCGGCCTCAATGAAGGCGGGCGCAGACCATGCCGGCAGGGCCATTGCAAGGCTCAGAAGCAATCCGGAAAACAGCATTCCCCATCGGCGCGCGGTCATGGTTTTTCCAGTGTGAATTGCGCGACGTCGATACTGCCGGCGCGAAATCCCGCTTCGCAATACGCGAGGTAAAACTCCCAGGTGCGCAGGAATCGATCATCGAAACCTTGTGCCCGTACCTTCGGTAATTGTTCCTTGAAGGCGCTGCGCCACTCGTCAAGCGTGCGGGCGTAATCGAGACCGAACTTGAATTCGTTGATCACGCGCAGCCCGACTTGTTCGGCGTATTGCTTGAACACTTTCGGCGATGGCAGCATGCCGCCCGGGAAGATGTACTGCTGGATGAAGTCGGTGCCTTTGCGGTAGCGTTCAAACAGCGCGTCATCGATGACGATGGTCTGGATGCAGGCCCGTCCGCCCGATTTTAGATTGCGTGCAATGCATTCAAAGTAGCTGGGCCAGTAGCTCTCGCCGACGGCTTCAAACATTTCGATCGAGGCGATGCCGTCGAACTGGCCGCTGGTGTCGCGGTAGTCCTGCAGCAGCAGTTCGACCTGATCGACCACGCCGGCATCGGCCAGACGCTGGCGGGCAAAGTTCAGTTGTTCGGTCGACAGCGTCAGGCCGGTCACATGGGCACCGGCATCGCGTGCGGCGATCTCGGCAAAGCCGCCCCAGCCGCAGCCGATTTCGAGGATGCGGGCATCGTTGCCGACTTGCAGTTCGCTGAGGATGCGGCGGTATTTCGCCTGCTGGCCATCCTGCAGGCTGTCGATGTGACCGTTCGAAAACAGGGCGCTCGAGTAGGTCATCGACGGGTCCAGCCACAGCTGGTAAAAAGCGTTGCCGATGTCGTAGTGCGCATGGATATTCTTGCGGCTGCCCGAGCGCGAATTGCGGTTGAACAGATGCTTGACGCGATACAGCAGACTGCCCCACCAGGTGCCATAAATGACCGATTCGACGGCGTGCCGGTTGCGCGTGAACAGCTCGACCAATGCCGGCAAATTGTCGGTAGTCCAGTGGCCATCAATGAAGGTTTCGGCAAAGCCGATATCACCGGATTTCAGCGCGGCGCTGCAGACTTCCCAGTTGTGCAGTTTCATCGTCACCGGCGTCGAGGTGTCGCCGAAGTGCGCACTCTGGCCATCCGGGAATTCCATCACGATTGCGCCCTGATCGATCTTGCGCAGCAGTTGCAGCACGAACTGTACTTGCGACGGAAAGGCCTCGGTCGACAGGTGTTTGGCGTGGACGGGAAGAGTGGCAGTCGTGGTGTTCATCGGCTCAACTTTTTGGTCGGTGGTGCGGGTTTGCTATAAAACGGAACGCGTTTGAAAAACAGTTTCAGCGCTTGCCAGTGGATGCGTACGATCACGCCGAACGTCATCAGCGGATAAGAGAAAAAGCCGCGCAACACGCTGCGGTTGTTCAATGCAGTGGCGGTGCCGGCAATACTGGTCAGCAGCAGCGGACCGCTGGCATCGTCATGGTCGATGCGGGCAATCGTGTGCGCGCCTTTGTGGACGAAGCGAAAACGGTACGTGCCCGAGGTCGCGCAAAACGGCGAGACATGGAACACCTTGCGCGCGGTGATTTCCTCACCCAATGTCATGGCCGCGCCGCTGTCGAGCAGGTAGCAATGCTTCTCGCCGAAGGTATTGCTGACCTCGCAGAGAATGGCGCGCAAGGCACCGTCGGCACGGTGGCAAAACCAGAACGAGACCGGATTGAAGACATAGCCGAACACGCGCGGAAAGGTCTGTAACCAGATTTCGCCGGTGGCGTCGGTGATGCCTTCGCTGCGCAGCAGGTGGTCGATCCACGGTAACAATGCCTGCTGGCCGTCGCCGTGGTCGCGGTCGTGGAACGAGAGAAAATTGAAGCGGTTGCGCGAAAAAAGACGCGGACCAAAATCGTCCGCACCCAGCGTGCGCAGCGGCAGGCGCAAGAAATACACACCGTAGGTGAATGCGTTGGCGGCCGGACGCAGGCGACTGTGGGCGACCTTGCCGAAGCAGAGTTGCGCAGTGGAAGTGGCGGCCTGGTGCATCTCAGGCCGCCACGCGCAGCGACTGCTGGCGTTCCAGCATCGCGACGGATTGCGCCACGGCGAGACCGGATTTCAGACCGTCTTCATGAAATCCGTAGCCGGTCCAGGCACCGGCAAACCAGGTATTGCGCACGCCTTGCAGCGACGGCAAACGACCCTGCGCCCGGATCGCGGCGGCATCGAACAGCGGATGGGCATAGTCGTATTCGGCGATCACTTTGGACGGATCGGGTTCATCGATCGGGTTGAGCGACACAATCACCGGCGTTGTGAACGGCAACGGCTGCAACTGGTTAATCAGATAGTGCACGCAGACTTTTGGCGTCTGGCTGTTCTGGCTCTGGTAATTCCAGGCGGACCAGGTTTTGCGACTGGCCGGCAGACAGCTCGCATCGGTGTGCAGCACGGCGCGGTTCGGCTCATACCGTACTGCCGACAGCACCGCTTGCTCGGCGCTGCTGGCGTCAGTGAGCAAGGCCAGACTCTGGTCGCTATGGCTGGCCAGCACGACATGCTCGAACTGGTGTTCGCCATCGTCCGTGGTGATCGTGATGCGCGTGTCCGCACCATGCGGTTGGCGGGTGATCGCGCGTACCGGAGTGTGCAGCGCCGTGTGGCCGATTTTTGCCAGCAGCTTGTCGACATACTGGCGTGCGCCACCGCGTACGGTTTGCCATTGCGGCCGGCCATTGACTTGCAGCAGGCCGTGGTTATGGCAAAAGCGCACGAAGGTCGACAGCGGAAAGGCCAGCATCTGTTCGGTCGGACACGACCAGATACAGCCGGCCATCGGCAGCAAATACCAGGCGCGGAATTGTTCGGTGTACTTGTTTTGAACGAGGAACTCGCCAAGCGAAATGCCGGATGCAAGATCGTCACCGGCCAGTGCCATCGCGGTGGTCTCGCGGTTGAAGCGCAGGATGTCGCGCAGCATGCCGATGAAGCGCGGGCTCAGCAGATTGCGGCGCTGGGCGAACACGGCGTCCAGATTGCCGCCGGCCCATTCGAGCGTGCGCTTGCCCAGCGGCAGCTTGACCGAGAACGACATGTCGGTGCCGACGGTCTCGACATCAAGCTCTTTGAACAGCGCCACGAGGTTCGGATAGGTCTTGTGGTTGAACACCAGAAAGCCGGTATCGACGCCGTGGGTATGGCCGTCCAGCGTCACGTCGACGGTATGGGTATGGCCGCCAAAATAATCGTTGGCTTCGAACAGGGTGACATCGTGGCCAGCTTCGGACAGGCGGTAAGCGCATGACAAGCCGGAAATGCCGGCACCTACAACAGCGATTTTCATAACATCTCTCCTGCCCGAACAAAGTTAATCAGTTTTACCAGCGAAATTTCAACAGCCCATCACACTACTACGCGCCTGCGGTTCAATCGGATTCACTACAGGTACTTAACCGGGTTGATTCAGTGCTTTTTCGATGGCGTTCACCAGGTTCGGATTGCCCGGTTCAATTTCACTGGCGAAACTGGTGACGATCTTGCCGCTGCGATCAATCAGGTATTTGTGAAAATTCCATTGCGGAGTTTTGCCGGTTACTTTGGCCAGTGTGGCATACAGTGCGTTGGCGTTCGGACCAGTGACCACGGCTTTTGAAAACATCGGGAATTTCACGCCATACGTGTTGAAGCAGAAGTCGGCGATTTCCTTGCTCGAGCCTGGCTCCTGCTTGCCAAAATCATTCGATGGAAAGCCGAGTACGACCAGGCCGCGTCCCTGATATTTGGCGTAGAGTGCTTCGAGACCCTGGTATTGGGTGGTAAAACCGCAGTAGCTGGCGGTATTGACGACTAGCGTTACCTTGCCCGCATACTGGCAAAGATTTTGCGGCGTCTCATCTTGCAAACGCTTGAATTGCTGTTGCAGCACGGCGGGACAGGTGGCCGACGCAGCGGGTTGGGATTGCGCCTGCGCTGCCGGCAATAATCCGGTCGTGGCGATGGCAAACAGCAAAAAGGCGATGATCCGTTGGCGCAAATTCATGATTGAAGACTCGCTGGTATTATTCTGGGCTTTCAAGTCTAACTGATTTTTCAAGCCCACTTCGACGGTGCGGCCGGGCTTCTGTTTCGGCAGTCTGGCAAGCGCTTCTGATGGGCTCCTTATGACAAGATGTGAAAGACATTCCTGATGGTCAATTCTCCTTTTTTTGTGGCAACGTCATGATGCGCCGGTTGGTTCTGGTGCTGGGCGATCAGCTTTCTCTGGATAACCCGGCATTGGCAGATTTTGATCCGCAGCGCGATGTGGTGGTGATGATCGAGGCCGCGAGCGAGGGCATGGCGGTGTGGTCGCACAAGGCGCGCATTACGCTGTTCCTGTCGGCGATGCGGCATTTTGCGCTGGCGCTGGGCGAACGTGGCTGGCCCTTCATTTACGTGAAGCTCGATGACCCGCTTCCGGGCGATTTTGCGGCGCGTCTTGGTGCCGTGCTGGCCGAACATCAGCCACTGGCGTTGTACGTGGCCGACCCCGGCGAATGGCGCATGCAGCAATTGCTGGAGCAGGTTTGCGAGACGTCGCAGACACCGTTACGCGTCATCGACGATACCCATTTCCTGTGCAGCCGCAGCGAATTCGCGACCTGGGCCAAAGGCAAAAAAGAACTGCGCATGGAGTTCTTTTACCGTGTGATGCGCAAGAAGCACCGGGTCCTGATGGACGGCGAGCAGCCCGAGGGCGGCGAGTGGAATTACGATGCCGAAAACCGCAGCGCTTTTCCGAAGCGCACCGGTCCCGGCGTGATTCCGCCGCCGGCCCGTTTTGCGCCGGATGCGATCACCAATGAAGTCATCGCGCTGGTCGAGGCCGAGTTCACGGATCATCCGGGCAGCACCGATCACTTCATCTGGCCGGTCAACCGGGCCCAGGCCTTGCAGGCGCTCGACGCGTTCATCGCAACCCGACTGGTCGGCTTCGGAACGTATCAGGATGCGATGTGGACTGACACGCCGTTCGGCTGGCACGCGCTGCTGTCGACTAGCCTGAACCTGCATTTGCTGTCACCGGCCGAAGTGATTGCCGCGGCCGAAGCGGCTTATCGCAACGGTACCGCCGCCCTTGCCAGTGCCGAAGGCTTCATTCGCCAGGTGCTCGGCTGGCGTGAATTCATTCGCGGTGTCTATTGGCTCGACATGCCTGGCATGAAGTCGGCCAATCACTACGATCACCAACGCGCGCTGCCGCGCTTTTACTGGACCGGCGACACCGGCATGGCCTGCATGAAGGCGGCCATCGGTCAGACACTGGAACATGGTTATGCCCATCACATCCAGCGTCTGATGGTGACCGGGAATTTCGCGCTGCTGGCTGAATTGTCTCCGCAACAGGTCAGCGACTGGTATCTGGCGGTCTATGTCGATGCAGTCGAGTGGGTCGAATTGCCCAACGTGGCGGGGATGGCACTGCATGCACTTGGCAACCGGTTCACCAGCAAGCCGTATATTTCGAGCGGTGCCTATATCAAACGCCAGAGCAATTACTGCAGCGGCTGCCGGTACGATCCGGCCGAGCGTCTCGGTGCACGTGCCTGTCCGTTCACGACGCTGTACTGGAATTTCATTGACAAGCATGAAGCGACATTGGTCGGCAATCCGCGAACGGCGCTGATGGCAAAAAACATTACGCGGTTGTCGAGCGAGGAGCGTGCCGATATTCGTGTTCTGGCCGCCGATATGCTGGATCGGATCGACAGGTTGTGAGATCCGGGCGACGGTGAGTTTAGGTAGTCCGAGAGGACTTCTGGTACGCGCTGCGCTGCGCTTGCCGCAGGCGCATTTGTTGGTAGAATCAAGCAGTTACTTTATCTTTATTAAGGCACTTATGTTGTACCCAGAATTGTTTAAATCGCTTGAGCAAGTCCGCTGGAACATGGATACCGACATTCCCTGGGACCAGTTTGATGCATCGAAACTGACGGACGAGCAGGCCCAGACGATCCGTATGAATGCGATCACCGAGTGGTCCGCGTTGCCTGCTACCGAAATGTTCTTGCGTGACAATCGCGGCGACAGTGACTTTTCTGCCTTCATGTCGGTCTGGTTTTTTGAAGAACAAAAGCATTCCTTGGTCTTGATGGAGTATCTGCGTCGCTTCCGTCCGGAATTCGTGCCGACCGAAGCCGAGCTCGACAAGGTCCGCTTTGAATTCGATCCGGCTCCGGCACTCGAAACGCTGATGATGCATTTCTGCGGCGAGATCCGTCTCAATCACTGGTACCGCTGCGCTTCCGAGTGGCACTCCGAGCCAGTCATCAAGCAAATCTACAAGATCATCAGCCAGGATGAAGCACGTCACGGTGGTGCCTATCTGCGCTACATGAAAAAAGCACTCGGTGTTTCCGGTGATTCGGCACGCGCTGCGTTTGCCAAAATTGGCGTGCTGATGGCGTCGGCCCGGCGTACCGAAAAACCATTGCATCCAACTAACTTGCACGTGAACCAATCGCTGTTTCCGAACGACACAGTGCAGTCACGCTTGCCGGACCCGGAGTGGCTCGAGCACTGGCTCGATGGCCAGATCAAGTTTGACGGCGAGTGGGAAAAGAAAGTCGTTGATCGCATCCTGCACAATATGTCGCTGTTGTTCGAGCGCAGTTTTACGACCGTGCAGGAGCTCAATCGCTATCGCAAGGAAGTGATCAACCGGATGGCGCTGCCCGTTGCGACGGTGTGATGGCTGGTGATGCCAACTCGCGAAGTCAATTCGTGAGGTGAGTTTGTACCGTAAGCTGGTAAAGCAAGTTTGTAATGCAGCAAAGAGCCGCCAGAATTTTCTTGCGGCTTTTTTAATCCTGACAGGAGATTTGCCATGTCCGATTTCGAGCACAAGATTTGCCGTCGTACCGAGTTGGCTTCGCGCATTGCACATCTTCCGCAGCCTGTCGTGATGACCAATGGCGTCTTCGATATCCTGCACCGCGGTCACGTCACTTATCTGGCACAGGCCCGAGCACTCGGTGCCTCTCTGGTAGTCGCCGTCAATACCGATGCGTCAGTCAAGCGCCTCGGTAAAGGCAGCGACCGGCCGCTCAATCATTGCCCTGACCGGATGGCGGTGATTGCGGCGCTTGAGTCAGTCAGTCTGGTGGTGGCGTTCGATGAAGATACGGCGCTCGAAGTCGTGCGTGAAGCGCATCCGGGCATCTACGCCAAAGGTGGCGACTATGAGATGGAGGCGATTCCGGAAGGGCAGGAAGTCCTGAGCTACGGCGGCAAGGCCATCGCCATCGATTTCAAGCACGACCGTTCAACAACGCAATTATTATCGAAGGTCAGGCAGTCCCCGGAAGAACTGTAGTGCTTAGTATGCTGTGGTGAGTGCGTCGATTTTGATCTGCACATCAACCACGCCGGCCCTGTCGAAAGTCAGTTGCAGCGGAACGGCCTGGCCCTCTACCAGCGCTTGTTTCAGGCCGGTCAGCATCACGTGATAGCCGGCGCCGGGTGTCATCGTCAACGTGGTGTTGGCCGCAATTGCGACATCCGTCACTTCACGCATCTTCATGACATGGTCGGTCATCGACATCGTATGCAATTCGGCTGATGCCGCAATCGGTGTACTGATGCGCAACAGCTTGTCGGCGACAGCGCCGTTATTCTTGATGGTCAGGTAGACGGCTGCCGACGGTTGGCCCGGAGCCGATGCGCGTGCGAACGCGCGGCTGATGTCGATTGCCGGATCGGCAGCAAGGGCATTGCCTGAGAGAGCGGCTGCAGCGAGGAAAATCATGGTGGTCAGACGCATAGGGAGTCCTTGGGTTAAAAGGGTGGAGGGGGGCGCATCATGCGCCACCGGCATAGCCGTTCTGACGCCATGCTTCGTAGACGACGACGGCCACCGTGTTCGACAGGTTCAGACTGCGGTTGTCGGGCCGCATTGGCAGGCGGATGCGCTGATCCGGCGGGAAGGAAGCACGCAACGCCGGGTCGAGACCTTTGGTTTCGGAGCCGAACACGAATACATCGCCGGCGCGGAACTGGCCGTTGGCAAACGGTGCCGATCCGTGGGTGGTCAGCGCAAACATGCGCGCCGGATCCGGCTGCACGGTTGCCATGAAATGGGCCCAGTCGGGATGAACCTGCATCGTTGCGTAGTCATGATAGTCGAGGCCCGCACGGCGCATCTTGGCATCGTCGAGCGGAAAACCCAGTGGTTCGATCAGGTGCAATTGTGCGCCAGTGTTGGCACATAGCCGAATGATATTGCCGGTGTTGGGCGGGATTTCGGGTTCGACGAGTACGACATGAAACATGGAATCCTTGAGCTAAAAATTATCGGGGCAGCGTACGTGCAAACACCAGATTGGTGACCCGGCTCGCACCGCAGCGTTTCAGTGTCAACGCCAGTTCGTGCAGCGTCGCACCAGTGGTCATGACATCGTCGACCAGACCGATGTGCCGTCCTGTCACGCTCGTTACGGACGGTGGTGGCACGATGAATGCCGCCCGCATGTTCTGATGACGCTGGCGCGCCGGCATTGCTGCCTGAGCCTCGGTATCGCGCACCCTGATCAGCAGGCTCGGTAAAAGTGGAAGTGTAAGCGAACGCGCCAGTGGTCGGGCAATTTCAAGTGCCTGATTGTAGCCCCGCTCGATCAGTCGCTGCGATCCGAGTGGAACCGGGGCGAGGATATCCGGCCAGTTGCTGCGGTCGGGCGCAGCGACGATCATGGCCTCTTTAAGCAAGTTGCCAAACAGTGGGGCCAGTGGCAATGCGGCCCCGAATTTCAGGGCGAGCACCAACTGGTCGATCGGTGCCTGATAATCGGCGGCAACAATGGTCGCATCGAAAGCGGGCGGGTTACGCAGGCAAGCGCCACAGACCGGCGCAGCAGAGACCGGCAGCGCGCAGCGCTGGCAGCGTTGCGCCATGTGCCGGAAGAACTGCGACTTGCAGGGTTCGCACAGGATGCCCGGTGCGCTCAGTCCGCATAGCGCACAGTCAGACGGGAGCAGCGTTGACAGACTTGTCCGGCACGCTGCCAGTCGATGTCTCCAGTGCCATTTCATCGGAGCAAAGAAGGAACCGGACGTGTAGACTTCACCCTTATCAACTCTCCTATGGTCAGGAATTTTTTGTGACATCCGACTCGTCCGCAACCCAAAAAAATCAGAGCGCACCAATTGATCTCGATCGTGTCCGGCATCTGTTCGCGCGCCCGCAGCGCTTGACCGAGTCGGATTTTTTGCGTCGCGAAATCGCCGCGCGGATGCAGGAAAGGCTGGCGCTCGTCAGGCTGACTCCGCTGCGTGTGCTTGATGCCGGTTGCGGCGAGGGTGCCGACTTGTTGCCGCTGCAGAAGCGCTATCCAGCCGCACAGATTCTCGGGATCGATGCAGCCGCTGCGATGGTGCAGCAAGCGCGGATCACTCAGGGCGCAGCGTCGTCGGCGCTGAACAAATTGATGGCGCAATGGCTGCCTGTTCGTCACACCGGTGCAGCAATGCTGTGCGGTGATTTCGCCCGCTTGCCGGTTGCTCCGCAGTCGATTGATCTGGTGTGGTCGAATCTTGCGCTGCACTGGCATCCGTCGCCGGATCAGGTTTTTGCGGAATGGCGGCGTGTCTTGCGCGTCGACGGATTGCTGATGTTTTCGTGCTTCGGGCCCGATACGTTCAAGCAGTTGCGCAGTGCCTTTACCGCCGTTGATCCGAGTCCGCGCATCTTGCCCTTTGTGGACATGCATGACTTCGGTGACATGCTGGTCGAGGCCGGTTTCTCGACGCCGGTGATGGATATGGAGACGATTACGGTCACGTACCGATCGATCGACAAGCTGCTGGCCGAGGTGCGCGCATTGGGTGGTAACCCGCTGGATACGCGTACGCGCAGCCTGACGGGACGCCGGCGCTGGCAACAAATGAAAGACCAACTGGAGCAATTGCGTGCGCCAGACGGGACGATCGCGCTGACTTTCGAGGTGATCTACGGACATGCTTTCCGTCCGGCACCAAAAACTACGTCACGCGGTGAATCGATTGTGCGGCTGGATTTTCCGCCGCGAAAGTAAAAAAAGCGGACCGGAGAACGTCTCAAAGAATCGCTCCGGATGCAGGGCGTGGCGTGCCGGGAGCAGGGGATGCCACGGGCTGGCAGGGCGAAAGACGCGGTTATTCCGCTTGATACGAAGTCGAATTTCGACATATACTTCGACGGTTTTTCGCCGTGGCTGTTGAGTGCAATCATTAATTCAGGGTTGGAACCATGGCAGAACAACAGTGGATGCTGAAAAGAAATTGCTCGATCTCGCCGCGACAGCTGGCACGGTTTTACGCCAGCCTGTGTTTCGTGTCGCTGCTACTGGCGACAATTTTTACACTAGGCGGTGCCTGGCTGGTACTGGTTTTCTCGGTGGTTGAGTTATCTGCAGTCGGCGCAGCGTTTTTGTATTACGCACGCCATGCCTGCGACCGGGAATGTATCTGGTTGGCAGGTAATGACCTGGTGGTTGAACTGGTCGAGTCGGATCGCACACGCCAGCTCAGGTTTGACATCAGTACGCTTCGCATTGAAGCGCCCGGCTTGCCGAGCGCCTTGATACGAATCAGGTCGGGTAGTTCTCAGGTAGAAGTTGGGCGCTATTTGCCGTATTACAAGCGTCGTGAATTTGCTTCCGAGTTGAGGCAGTCGCTGATACGAACAGGTTGTAATTAATGGTGTCCTGCAGTCAAGACAGTCCACACCGTTCCGGTTGTGAGCACCCGCAAGACAGAATTATTAAAAATGGGTTGTTGAGGAAAACATGAGACAAGTGAAGCGCCTTCAATCGATGATGTTTGCAGCCACCATGGCGGCGAGCGGCCTGGCAAGTGCAGCGGAGGTTCAGGATATTCCTGGCGGCCCGGCTGTCCGCCAGCTCAATCTCCACCCCGGTGTCACCAAGATCGCCGAACAAATTTACTCGCTGCACACCTTCATGCTGATCATCTGTCTGGTGATTTTCGTGGCGGTATTCGGCGTGATGTTCTACTCCATCCTCAAGCATCGCAAGTCGCTGGGCCACAAGTCGGCCACCTTCCATGAAAGTACCGCTGTCGAAATCGCCTGGACCATCGTGCCATTCGTCATCGTCATCGCGATGGCACTGCCGGCTACCCGCACGGTGGTCGCGATGAAGGATACCTCGAATGCCGACATCACGATCAAGGCGACCGGGATGCAGTGGAAATGGGGTTATGACTACCTCAAGGGCGAAGGCGAAGGCATTGCTTTCCTGTCGAACCTGTCGACACCGCGCAGCCAGATTGGCGCGCCTGGCGTTGCACCGACCGAGGCACGTGGCAATAATTACCTGCTTGAAGTCGACAACGAAATGGTCGTACCGGTCGGCCGCAAGATTCGTATCATCACCACCGCCAATGACGTGATCCATGCCTGGGGCATGCCGATGCTGGGCGTCCAGCAGGATGCGATTCCGGGCTTTGTGCGCGATGCCTGGTTCAAGGCAGAACAAACGGGTACCTTCCGCGGTCAGTGCGACAAGCTGTGCGGTGCCGAGCATGCGTACATGCCGATTGTCGTCAGAGCCGTGTCCGATGCCGACTATAAAATCTGGGTTGACGGCAAGAAAAAAGAAATGTCCGCACTGGCCGATGATCCGAACAAGATCTACACCGTCGATGAGCTCAAGCAGCGCGGCGAAAAAGTCTACACAACGAATTGCGTAGCCTGCCATCAGGCGACCGGCAAAGGCGTACCGGGCGCGTTCCCTGCACTCGACGGTTCGGCAGTAGTGAATGGTGCGAAAGCCGATCAGATTCATCTTTTGTTGAACGGCAAAAATGCGATGCCGTCCTGGAAAACGCTGTCCGATACGGACATCGCCGCAGTAATTACTTATACCCGGAACAGCTGGTCGAACAAGGCTGCCGAAAATATTGTCCAACCAGCCGAAGTTCTGGCTGCGCGCAAATAACTGACTCCAGGAGATTGAGATGAGCGCTACCACAATCGATCACGCACACGATCACGCCCACGGGGACGATCACGGCCACGACGACCACCCGCAAGGCTGGCGTCGCTGGTTGTACGCCACGAACCACAAAGACATCGGCAGTCTGTATTTGTGGTTCTCTTTCATCATGTTCCTGTCCGGCGGCGTCATGGCGCTGGTCATTCGTGCTGAGCTGTTTCAGCCGGGCTTGCAGCTGGTGCGGCCGGAATTCTTCAACCAGATGACCACGATGCACGGACTGGTGATGGTGTTCGGCGCGATCATGCCGGCCTTCGTTGGCTTCGCGAACTGGATGATTCCATTGCAGATCGGTGCCGCCGACATGGCGTTTGCCCGGATGAATAACTTCAGCTTCTGGTTGCTGCCGGTTGCAGCGCTGCTGTTGATGGGCTCGTTCTTTGTTCCGGGCGGTGCGGTTGCTGCCGGCTGGACACTGTACGCACCGCTGTCGACGCAGATGGGACCTGGCATGGACATGGCGATTTTCGCGATCCACATCATGGGCGCCTCGTCGATCATGGGTTCGATCAACATCATCACCACGATTCTGAACATGCGCACTCCTGGCATGACGCTGATGAAGATGCCAATGTTCTGCTGGACCTGGTTGATCACGGCTTACTTGCTGATCGCCGTGATGCCAGTGCTCGCCGGTGCCATCACGATGACGCTGACGGACCGCCATTTCGGTACCTCGTTCTTTAACGCTGCCGGTGGTGGTGACCCGGTCATGTACCAGCATATCTTCTGGTTCTTCGGTCACCCTGAGGTGTACATCATGATTTTGCCGGCCTTCGGCATCATCTCGCAGATCATTCCGACGTTCGCACGCAAGCAATTGTTCGGTTACGCGTCGATGGTCTATGCCACCGCATCCATCGCGATCCTGTCGTTCATGGTGTGGGCGCATCACATGTTCACCTCCGGCATGCCGGTCACAGGCCAGCTGTTCTTCATGTACGCCACGATGCTCATTGCGGTACCGACAGGCGTGAAGATTTTTAACTGGATTGCCACGATGTGGCGCGGTTCGATGTCGTTTGAAACACCGATGCTGTTTGCGATCGGCTTCATCTTCGTGTTCACGCTGGGTGGCTTCACCGGTCTGATCCTGGCCGTCACGCCGATCGACATCGCCGTGCATGATACGTACTACGTGGTCGCTCACTTCCACTATGTACTGGTGGCCGGTTCGCTGTTTGCCCTGTTTGCAGGCTTCTACTACTGGGGTCCAAAGTGGACGGGCTACATGTACAAGGAATCGCGCGGCAAGTTCCACTTCTGGGCATCGCTGATCACTTTCAACATTACGTTCTTCCCGATGCACTTCCTGGGTCTGGCCGGCATGCCGCGTCGTATCGCGGACTATCCGGCGCAGTTCACTGACTTCAACATGCTGGCTTCGATAGGCGCAGCCGGTTTCGCGGCATCGCAGCTGTACTTCCTGTTCATGGTGGTACTGCCTTCGATACGCGGCGGTGAAAAAGCCCTGGCCAAGCCATGGGATGGTGCAGAAGGTCTGGAATGGACAGTGCCAAGTCCGGCACCGTTCCATACATTTGAAGTTGCTCCGGTTTTCAAAGGCTGATGAGAGGGCGGGCTTCGGCCCGCCTTTCAACGACATTTATGGCTACTCCAAACAAACCAAGTAATTTGCGCACTGCGCTGGTTCTTGCCTCGATCGCCGTCATGTTTTTTGCCGGTGTCGTGGTCAAGCACGTCTGGTTCGGTTGACGTGACGACGCCGGAACCAGTCGAGACAGAAGAGAGTTACAAACGCTACGCAAAAAAAATCAATGGCCTGATGCTGGGCAAGTTGATGGTGATTGCCGTGCTGATGTTCGGTTTCGGGTACGGACTGGTGCCGCTGTATAAAAAGATATGCGAGCTGACTGGCTCGAATGTGTTGAGTACGCAGGAGTCCAGTGCTGCGACGGCAGTGCGTAACACGCAGGTGGATACCTCGCGGTATGTGACGGTCGAGTTTGACGCCAATGCGCAGGGGCCCTGGCGTTTCCGGCCGACGGTCAACAGCGTGCGGGTGCATCCGGGCGAGATGGCGAACGTCGTGTATGAAGTCGTGAACAAGGAAGCGCGCGCGATCAATGCGCAGGCCATACCGAGTTATGCACCGCAGGAAGCGGCGAGTTACTTCAAGAAGGTCGAGTGTTTTTGTTTCAAGCAGCAAACGCTGGGTCCGAACGAAGCACGGCAAATGCCGGTCGCGTTTTATGTGGATCCCAATTTGCCGAAAAACGTAACGACGATTACCTTGTCCTATACGTTTTTTGAGGTGGGCTTGCCAGCCAAGACGGCAAGCAATTAGGAAGGCGGTCGGTGACATGCAGGACAAGAATAAAGCAGCAAACAAAAAAATCTCATTTTTTGGCACGATGAAAGCCGTATTCTGGTCTTTTATCGGGTTAGGTAAAGGCAAGCAATCCGTCAATGACGGCGAGAACTTCAATCCGGTTCACGTGGTCATCGCCGGCGTACTTGGTGCGCTGATCCTGATCACGGTATTGATCATCATCGTCAAAATAGTGCTGTCAAAAGTCATAATTTAAATTTGGTTCAGGAGATGTGAATGAGTGCTCAACAAGCTGGCGCGTCAAGTTATTTCATACCGGGTCCTTCCGCATGGCCCGTGATGGCAGGTGCCGCGTTGCTGGTGACCATGCTCGGTGCTTCCGGCTGGGTCAACGGGACTTCCTGGGGCATGCCGGTCAACATGATCGGGTTGCTCTCTGTAATAGTCGTGCTGTACAAATGGTTTGGTGATGCGATCGCCGAATCCGAGGGCGGCAAATACAGCGCGCGAATTGACGTGTCTTATCGCTGGAGCATGGCCTGGTTTATTTTTTCCGAGGTGATGTTTTTTGCCGGCTTTTTTGGCGCGCTGTTTTATGCCCGCAGCATAACGATGCCCTGGTTGTCCGATCTGGACCATAAAGTGCTGTGGCCTGACTTTGCAGGGCAATGGGGCAGTATCGGCCCGGCGGGTACCGTTGAGTCGTTCACTACCATGGGCCCATTCCCGATCCCGACAATTAACACGGCACTGCTGCTCACATCCGGTGTGACGCTGACCTTGTCGCATCACGCGATTCGCCTCGGCCATCGCATGCAAACTGCTGCGTGGTTGTTCGCAACAATCATGCTGGGTGCCGTATTCATGGGTTTTCAGGTTTATGAATACATGCATGCGTATTCGGAACTGAACCTGAAACTGACGTCCGGCATTTACGGTTCGACGTTCTTCATGCTGACCGGCTTCCATGGTTTTCACGTAACGCTCGGCGCGATCATGCTGTCCGTGATCCTGTATCGTGTGCTCAAAGGACACTTCACTGCCGACCAGCATTTTGGCTTTGAAGGTGCAGCGTGGTACTGGCACTTTGTCGACGTGGTCTGGCTCGGCTTGTATGTCGTGGTGTACTGGCTGTAACGCCATTGCCGATATTTCCCGGCCGTAAAAAAGCCGCACCTCGGTGCGGCTTTTTTACGGATGGCGCAAGCCGGCAAGTATCAGTGAATTCCGGTAGGCTGTATCCAACCCAGTTTGTAAGAGACCAGTAGCAAGACAAACATGGCGATCGAAAATCCGACCCGCATTGCCAGTGCATAAACGGTTCGGTTAGTTTTGCCCTTGTCCTTCATCAGGAATACGAATGCCGAGCCGAGGCTGCCGATGATGAGGATGAAGCCAATGGCGATGAGAATTTTCATGGAATGCAATCGTGCCGTTCCGGTACCCGCTTCCGACTGCGCAAAAACGCATGCAGAGCACCAAATAGTGGCCTGTGTTAAAAATTGATTGTAATGCGAATCCGATTCCACTTCCGCTTAATTCCCTTTGTCGCTGCCGCGTTGCTCGTGTTGCTAGGTGTCGTCCTCGCCCAATGGCAAACCCGTCGCGCCGCTGAAAAGCAGTCCATCGAGACGCAGCTGACGGCCCGTGCCTTGGCTCCGGTGATCACTCTCGGCACGTTGCCAGTGCAGGCCGACGAGCTTGAATACCGCCGCGTCAGCGTGCGCGGTCAGTTCGTCAGTGACTGGCCGGTCTATCTCGATAATCGGCCGCAAGATGGTCGTCCCGGGTTCTATGTCGTGATGCCATTTCGGATCGCAGGCAGCACCACGCATGTGCTGGTTGAGCGTGGCTGGATCGGGCTCAACAAGGCAAATCGGGCCATAATGCTGCCTTACCAGACCCCGACCGGCGAGCTTGAGATCAGTGGTACCGCGCGTCTCCATGCCGGTCGCGTGATGCAGTTGGGCAGTGCGGCTGAACTCAAGCCCGGCGCGCTATTACAGAACCTCGAGATAAGTGATTTGGCCAGGGCATCGAATCTGGCCATGCAACCGATATTGATCGAGCAGGCGACTACGCCCGACGTTGCGCAAGATGGCCTCATCCGTGACTGGCCAAAACCGTCAAATGGTATCGACATGCATCGCGGTTATGCATTCCAGTGGTATGCACTGGCTGTGATGGCTTTTCTTTTTTTTGTACTGACAGGATTCAGACGTGAACCAGACTGACCAAACCCCCACCCCTGCCGTGCCACCCATCAATCGTCAAGCATCGGGCCGCTGGAAACTGTTCGCCATCATCGGGGTCTGCGCCTTCCCGCTGGTCGCGTCGTATTTCACGTATTACGTGATCAAGCCTCAGGCACGCACCAACTATGGTGACTTCATCGATTACGTGACACATCCGATTCCGGCCGATCTGAACACCACGACGCTGGATGGCACACCGATGGAGCTGAAAGCGCTTGAGGGGAAGTGGATCATGCTGACGGTGGATGGTGGCGCTTGTGCCGACGCTTGCAGCAAGAAACTCTATGACATCCGCCAACTGAGAGTGGCGCAAGGGCGCGAGCGCGACCGGATTGAACGCGTCTGGCTGATTACCGACAAGGTGCCACTGGAAACGCTATTGATTCGTGAGTTCGACGGCACAGTCATGCTGCGATCGCGGGCTGATGCCGTGACCAGGTGGCTGCCAGCAGAAACCGGTGCCACGGCCGCCGATCACATTTACCTGATCGACCCGCTTGGCCGGTTGATGATGCGCTTTCCGAAAGATCGTGATCCCAACCTGATCAAGAAAGATCTTGGCAAGTTGCTCAAAGCTTCCAGTATAGGATAACGGGCGATGCTGATTCAACTAGCCATCATGGGTGTACTGGCAGCACTGTTGCCGCTGTCAATTGTCTGGGTGTCGGCCGATGCCGATAAATACCGCAAGCTGTCATGGGTCACACTGTTCCTGACTTTCGACCTGATCATTTTTGGCGGATTTACGCGCCTGACTGACTCCGGACTGGGTTGCCCTGACTGGCCCGGATGCTACGGGCACGCCAATCCGCTGCAGGCCCATGCCATGATCAGCGCGGCACAGACCGCCATGCCGGACGGTCCGGTAACAATTTTCAAAGCCTGGATCGAAATGACGCATCGTTACCTGGCCATGGGTGTCGGTGTCCTGATCGTGTCGCTGATGATGATTGCGTGGATCCGCTGGCTGAAGTCGGCGCGCAGCGACCAGCGGTTCTCACCGACGATGCCGACGCTGCTGTTTCTGTTCGTTTGCATGCAGGGCGCATTCGGCGCTTTTACGGTGACGATGAAGCTGCAACCGATCATCGTCACAGGACATCTGTTACTCGGGCTCGGGCTGTTGTCGATGCTGACCTGGCTCAATGCCCGCCAGCGTGCTCACCCTCCGGTCGCCATGCAGGCGTCCAGCCTGCGGTTACCGGTGCTGGTTGCCTCAGCACTGTTGCTGGTGCAATTGGCACTTGGTGGGTGGGTCAGTACCAATTATGCGGCGCTGGCGTGTACCGAGTTTCCACTGTGTCATGGGCACTGGTGGCCTGACATGGATTTCGAAAACGGCTTTGCGCTGTGGCGTAAACTGGGCATGACGGTCGATGGGGAGTTCCTGCCATTTCCGGCGCTGACAGCGATTCATTTCGTCCATCGCAGCTTTGCCTTCGTGGTGTTTGCGGTGCTTGGCTGGGTTGCCTGGCGCGCATCACGGATTGACGGGTTGCAGACGATAGGACGGGCAGTGCTGGCAGCGCTGGCCTTGCAACTGTGCACCGGGCTGGCTACCGTCTATTTCAACTGGCCGTTGGCGATCGCTGTCATGCACAATGCGGGCGCGGCATTACTGGTGCTGTTAGTGACCATGTTAAACTACAAAATCCGACTGGCGCATCAAGGCGCGCCAGCTTTTGCCACTCGCACGCCGTCGGCGTCCTGACAATTCCCCCAGACTCTCGCTGAATGACCACGCTGACTTCTTCTACGCCAAACCGATTTTCCCAGTACTGGGCGCTGACCAAACCACGAGTAACGCAGTTGGCGGTATTTTGCGCCGTCATCGGCATGTTTCTCGCGACGCCGGAGCTACCTGACTGGCGCATCGCTTTGCCTGCGACGATTGGTATCTGGTTGCTGGCCGGCGCTGCCTTCGCGGTCAACTGCCTCGTTGAGCGAGAGATCGACGCACGCATGGCGCGTACCGCACGGCGACCGATGGCGCGTGGTGACATTACGGTGCCGCAAACACTGGTTTTTTCCGGCGTGATCGGCGGTGCCGGCACCTGGACGCTGTACTACTTCGTCAATCCGCTGACCATGTGGCTGACCTTCGCCACCTTCGTCGGTTACGCGATTATTTATACGATTATCCTCAAGCCCGCGACCCCGCAGAACATCGTCATCGGCGGCTTGGCCGGCGCCATGCCACCGGCCCTCGGTTGGGCCGCGATCGCCAATGATGTGCCGATGCAGGCCTGGATTCTGGTGCTGATTATCTTCATCTGGACCCCACCGCATTTCTGGTCGCTGGCATTGTATCGGCGCGATGACTATGCCAAGTCCGGTTTGCCGATGCTGCCGATTACCCACGGGATGGTATTCACGCAGTTCCATATCTGGTTGTACACAATTGCATTGGTCGCAACCACTTTCCTGCCGTACGCGGTGAACATGAGTGGTCTGATCTATCTGGTCAGCGTGATTTTGCTGGACATTGTTTTTATGTGGTACGCCTGGCAGGTCTACAAACATTACACGGACCAGGTTTCCCGCAAGATGTTTGCCTATTCGATTCTGTACCTCGGATTGCTGTTTGCCGCGTTGCTAGTCGATCACTACTATAAGATTTGAACCTCATGCGCCTGATTCCTAGTCTTCTGCTACTCCTTTCCCTGACCGTCCTCGCCGGTTGCGAACAAAAGCAGTCCAGTGTCGGGGACATGAAATTTTCACCGGTTGATAGCCAGTTCAAGAATACCGATGTGACCGGTTTGCAATACGCGAAAGATTTTGCGTTGACCGATCACAATGGCAAGCCACGCACGCTGGCTGATTTCAAGGGCAAGGCCGTCCTGATATTTTTTGGTTATACGCAGTGCCCGGACGTTTGTCCGACCACGATGGCTGAAATGGCTGCCGTGATGAAAGAACTGGGTCCGCAAGCCGACAAGGTTCAGGTGTTGTTCGTGACGCTCGATCCTGAACGCGACACTGCAGAGTTGCTGTCCAAGTACGTACCTGCTTTTGATCCTCGTTTCCTCGGCCTGTACGGAGACATGGCGGCAACCGCTGCCGTAGCGAAGGAATTCAAGATCTTTTATCAAAAAGTCGACGGTAAATCTGCCGGTAGTTACACCATTGATCATACGGCGGGCAGCTACGTCTTTGATCCGCAAGGCCGGGTGCGGTTATTCGTCAAGCACGGTCAGGGTGCGGCACCGATTGCGCATGATATCAAGCTGCTATTGGACCAATCATAAAAAAAGGGCGCTTCCAAAAGCGCCCTTTTTTACTGGACAAGCCTGCTTTACGCGAAGGCGGCCAGCGTGCCTTTCATCTTCTTCAATGCAACGGCTTCGATCTGACGAATCCGCTCGGCCGATACGCCAAACTCCTTGGCAAGCTCATGCAGCGTCGCACCTGAACCATCGTCATTGGCGAGCCATCTTGCTTCGACAATACGACGCGAGCGTTCATCGAGCTTGTTCAGTGCTTGCGACAAGCCATCACTTTGTAGCCGGTCATATTGCTGCGCTTCCAGCACGTTGGTTGGTTCATTGCGGTCAGAAGACAGATAGGCGATCGGTGCGAACTTGTCATCTTCGTCATCCGTTGGCGCTTCCAGCGCGATGTCCCGGCCTGATAAACGGGTTTCCATCTCGATGACTTCTTCGCGCTTGACGTTGAGCGTCTGAGCCAATGCCTCGACCTGCGCTGGTGTCATCGAATCAAGACCTGTCTTGTGACTGCGCAAATTGAAAAATAATTTGCGCTGCGCCTTTGTCGTGGCGACTTTGACCAGGCGCCAGTTCTTCAGGATGTACTCGTGCATTTCAGCCTTGATCCAGTGCATTGCGTACGAGACTAATCGCACACCTTGATCAGGATCAAACCGTTTGACGGCTTTCATCAAGCCGATGTTACCTTCCTGAATAAGGTCAGCATGTGGCAAGCCGTAACCGAGGTAGCCGCGCGCAATCGAAACCACCAGACGCAAGTGCGATAGCACCATGCCTTGGGCTGCACCCAGATCGTTCTGGTCTCGCAGGCGGCGTGCCAGCGACATTTCTTCTTCGTGCGTGAGCATTGGCAAACGATTGACTGCCGAGATATAGGAATCGATATTGCCGAGGGTGCCGGTAAAACCGAGGGCCAGAGCGTTGCCTGGCGCGACCGTTGCGGTTTCAGTTGCTGTTGTTTTCATTAGTTCTCCTTGCTTCCTTAAGAGGAAAAGACCAGTTATCGAGACAAACCGGCCGCTACACAGAGCATCTTAGCACTCTGACAGGATGAGTGCTAATGGCTATAGCGGAAGTTCCGGATAGTGTCAGGCTATGGAGTGACGTCAGGTTGTGCCGTTTGTCGTTCACGGATTTGAACAGATTGAGGCAATGAAGTTGCAATAGTCTTGTTGTCGAAATGTTGTCAGCGTGTATCAGGCGACGACAGATGTCGCGACACTGACAACACCGCACCTGCCACGCCGAGCAAGGCACCTAGTCCTAGCAACAGCGAGGAAGCGAGCGGACCCAGCGATACCAGCATGAATTCTGACGCATAAAGCCGGGCGAATTCGGCCACTGCTGCATTAATTGGCCGCAACACCAATGCCACTGACGCCATGGCAAGGCCCGCAGCAAAGAAGCCGAGCAAGGCACCGGTGTAATAGAACGGACGATAAATGAAAGAGTCGGTGGCGCCAACTAACTGCGATACAGAAATTTCATCGCGTTGCGTCAACACTTGCAGACGAATCGTATTGAAAACCACCGTCACCACGACGATGCCGAGTGTACTGGCCAGGATCACGAGTACGACACTCAGCAAGTGGACCAGTGCCGACAGACGCTTGATCCAGGCCGAGTCGACCTGGACATGCTCTACGCCAGCCAGTTTCTGCAGGCTGGCCGCGACGGTATCGATCGCACCGGCATCAACGGCATTGTCAAAGCTTGGCAGCTTGATCAGATAGCCGTCTGGTAGCGGGTTGGTACCCAGTATGTCCACCGACTCGGAAAAGCCAGATTGCTGCTTGAGCATGTCGAGGGCTTTTTCGCGCGGCAGGAACTCGACTTTACCGGGATGCTTGCTCTCTTCCAGAACCCGGCGAATCGTCTTGCCGAGCGCGAGTGCGTCATCGCGTGACACGGCCATGTCAATGAAGACACTGATTTCCGGTTCGACCACCAGTTGCCCGGACATTGGCCGAAGATTTTCCAGCACGGTCAGGCCGGTCAGTGGCAGGGCGAAGGCGATCGCAATGACCACGGCATTGATCAGGAAGCTCGCTGGCGCTGCAACCGCGTTGCGGTACGCCTGACGTAATGCGTAGCCGTGTTGCCTCAGCCAGGTATTCATGCGGTGGTCCTTGCTGGCCAGCTATCAACCAGCTGGCCTTGTTTCAGATAAATGACGCGGGCTGCGGTACCAAGAATTTGTTCATCGTGCGATGAGATGACACAAGTCACCCCGGCACCATGAAATGACTTCAGCGCGTCGAGTACCTGGTTGGCGCTGTCGCGGTCAAGGTTGGCGGTGGGTTCGTCAGCCAGGATGATTTGCGGCCGGTTGACGATGGCGCGGGCAATGGTCACGCGTTGCTGTTCACCGCCCGACAGCGACAGCGGGGCGGCCAGTGCCTTGTCCAGCAAGCCGACCCGTTCCAGTGCGGCACTGGCACGCCTTGTTGCATCGGCGCGGCTTGCACCACAGACAAGCAGCGGTAGCATTACATTGGCCAGTACGGTGCGGTCGGGTAACAGGCGCTGCTGTTGCAGGATCAATCCCAGATTACGTCGCAGGTAGGGCAGGCCGGCACGACTGAGTTTTCCGATATCCTGGCCGTGCACGCTCACCTTGCCGCTGCTTGGCCGCTCGATTGCGGCGATCAATTTGAGTAACGTCGATTTGCCTGCTCCGGAGGGACCGGCGAGGAACACCATCTCGCCATCGGCGATGTCGAGCGTGATGTCGGACAGCGCGACCGCGTTACCGGGATAGTGTTTGGAAACCTGTTGAAATTCGATCATGGGAGCAGAAAGGGTGGCCTTAGTCAGTTGCTTCGCCTAGCAGGGCGGTGACGAATTCATCAGCGTTAAACGGTTGCAGGTCTTCAATTTGTTCGCCGACGCCAATGAAGTACACCGGTATCGGCCGGGTTCGGGCGATCGCAGCCAATACGCCACCCTTGGCCGTGCCATCGAGTTTGGTGACGACCAGACCGGTCAAGCCGAGTGCGTCATCGAAGGCCTTGACTTGCATCAGTGCGTTCTGGCCGGTATTGCCATCGATGACCAGCAAAATTTCATGTGGTGCGCTCGGCATGGCTTTGGCGATCACGCGTTTGATTTTTTTGAGCTCTTCCATCAGGTGCAACTGGGTAGGCAGCCGGCCTGCGGTATCGATCATCACTACATTGGTCTTTTTCGCCTGGGCCGAGTGCACCGCGTCAAATGCCACCGCTGCCGGATCACCTGACTCCTGGGCGATCACCGCGACATTGTTGCGCTCGCCCCAGATCGTCAGTTGCTCGCGTGCTGCTGCGCGAAACGTGTCACCGGCAGCCAGCAACACGGACTGGTTGTTGGCTTGCAGGTGCTTGGCCAGTTTGCCGATGGTGGTCGTTTTGCCGGCACCATTGACGCCGGTAATCATCATCACCATGGGTTGATGCCGGCCCAGTTCCAGTGGTTTCTGTAATGGACTAAGCAAGGCAATCAGCAGTTTGCGCAATGCCGACTTGACTTGCGTGGCTTCGGTCAATTTCTCGTCTTTGACGCGACGCTTCAGTTCCGACAAAAGAAAGTGCGTCGCGTCGACACCGGCATCGGCCATCAGGAGGGCCGCTTCGAGTTCCTCGTACAAGTCGTCATCAATGCGCGCACCGATAAACAGCGTCGTCAAATTCGCCGATGTTTTTGACAACCCTGATTTCAGTCGTGCCAGCCAGGAGCGCTTGACTTCGGCTGGTGGTGTCGGTGGAACGGGTATTTCTGTCGGCGTGGACGGAGCGGCGATCTCCGTGAGAGGCACCCTGTCCGGCAAGGCTGCAGGTACGGGCGCGAGCTCAGGCTCGGTCTTTGGTTTTTTTTTGAAGAAGCTGAACATCGGAGTGTGGTTGGAGGCTTCGCAGAACGGCTGCGCACGGAAAGCTGAGTCAGCAAGCATTCTAGCAGAGCGCAGCGCCACCAATTCTCCGTGGTTGTCGCAGCATCAATGATTTTGTGCAGTTAAATTGGCTATACTCCGAATCCATTCGCGACCGTCGTGCAGGAATCTGGCTGACGCAACGACTATTTACTTTTTGCCCATGATCATGTCCAAACAACCGAGTCAGAAACCCGCTCCCAAACCGCGTCCGCGCCCAGCCCTGACTCATCAGGTTCGTATCATTGGCGGCGACTGGAAACGCACCCCGCTGCCTGTGGTGGAGGCCGCCGGCTTGCGCCCGACGCCGGATCGAGTACGTGAAACCGTGTTTAACTGGCTCACGCACCTGCTTGACGGTCAGTGGTTCGGCGTTGCCTGTCTCGACCTGTTTGCAGGTACCGGCGCACTGGGACTGGAAGCGGCGAGTCGTGGTGCTGCGCGGGTGATGCTGGTCGAAGAAAGCCAGGCCGTGGTGCGCCAGCTCGAAGCGACGCGAGACAAGTTGAGTGCCAGCCAGGTCAGTATCCTGCGTGGCGATGCCCGCACCGTGGCGCAAGGGCTGCAGCGACGTCTGACGGGTCCCGCTGACCGTTATCAACTGATTTTTCTGGATCCGCCATTCCATGCCGATTTGCTGCCGGCGATGTTTCCGCTATGCGCCGACTTGCTGGCCGCAGGCGGCTACATTTATGTTGAAACCGAAAAGCCAATTGATAGCGCGACAATGCCGGAATGGTTGCGCGGCTGGGAAGTTGTTCGTGCGGATCAAGCTGGAGTGGTGTTCTTCCATTTGTTGCAACGCCAGAATTTGCACGTAATTGAGGCATAATGCGGGTTCGAAAATAGTGACACTCCAGGGAGCAAAGATGGTCACAGCAATTTATCCAGGTACATTCGATCCACTTACACGAGGTCATGAAGATCTGGTGCGTCGTGCGTCGGGCCTGTTCGGCAAGCTCATTGTCGGCGTCGCCGACAGCAAGAACAAAAGGCCGTTCTTCGATCTTGAAGAGCGACTCACTATCGCCAATGAAGTGCTGGGGCATTATCCGAACGTGGTGGTCGAAAGTTTTTCCGGCCTCCTCAAGGATTTCGTGCGCCGACACGATGCCCGCGTCATTGTGCGTGGTCTGCGTGCGGTATCGGATTTTGAATACGAGTTTCAGATGGCCGGCATGAATCGGTATTTGCTGCCGGAAGTCGAGACGCTTTTCCTGACGCCATCCGATCAGTATCAATTCATTTCTGGCACCATCGTGCGAGAGATCGCCTTGCTCGGCGGCGATGTGTCAAAGTTTGTCTTTCCTTCGGTCGAAAAATGGCTCAAGGAAAAAATCGCTGCTGGTCAGGAGTAACCCAAAGCCATGGCACTTCTGATCACCGACGAATGCATTAATTGCGACGTGTGCGAGCCGGAGTGTCCCAACGACGCCATTTTCCTTGGCCCGGAAATTTATCAGATCGATCCGGGCAAATGCACCGAATGCGTTGGGCATTTCAATGAGCCGCAATGTCAGCAGGTGTGTCCGGTCAGCTGTATTCCGTTTGATCCGGCCTGGCGCGAGAGCAAGGACGAACTATTGCTCAAGTTCGATCGTCTTCAGAGCAAGAAAAGCAGCGTCTAGACAAGCGCTACGGCGCGCCGACTACCCGGTTACGACCACTCTCCTTGGCGCGATACAGTGCTTCATCGGCTCGGGACACAATTTGTTGTGCCGTCTTTTCGATCTGGTGAACACGATCAGCAGCAACCAGTTCGGTCACTCCTATCGAGACGGTCACGGCCAGCGGCGTGCCATCCGATAACACGATAGGCTGGCTTGCGATGCTGGCACGGATGCGCTCGGCCACCACCAGCGCGTGAGACAGGCCAGCATCGATTAGCAAGACCACGAATTCCTCCCCGCCAAACCGTCCCAGCGCGTCGCTGAGTCTCAATTCTGCCTTGATCAGCAAGGCAACCTGCTGCAGCACTTCATCGCCACCCTGATGGCCCGCACTGTCATTAATTTTCTTGAAGTGGTCGATGTCGATATACATGCAGGACAACGGACATTCCTGACGCCGGGTGCGGCCGATCTCTTCCTGCAAGCGTCGTTCCAGATAGCGACGGTTATTCACGCCAGTCAGCGAATCGGTCAGGCCGATGCGTTTGAGACGCTCATTGTTAATGACGTTTTCAAGGCAGATCGCAATGATGGAGCCGAGGTGTTCAATGAAGTCGCTCGCCATGCCACTGGCGAAGCGTCCTTCATGCAGGCTGCCAAGACTGAGGCAGCCAATCAGGCATCCTCGACGTAGTAGCGGCACTACCGCAACGCTGGCGGGTGTCAGGACTTGCTTCGGGAAAATGACGCCATGTCGTGCTGAACTGAAGCGGCCCAGTACCGGATGCGATATTTTCGCCAGTGTTAGCCCGAGTTCGGCTTCACGGTCAATGAACAGCAGATTCGGGAACTCCGCCTGGTCCAGCGCCAGGTCGACCATGATGCGGCGGATATCGTATTCGGTGTCGATCAGGCACAAGGTCACGACATCAAGTTGGGAGGATTCGGAAAGCGTATCGAAAATACATTCGATGAGTTCGCGCAAACTGTTGGCGGCGATGAACTTCAAATCGATCGCTTGGTGGCGACGCATGATTTGCTGATTGCGCTGGGCCTGCTCCAGTAGCAACACGAGGCGGTCACGCAATTGGATATTTTCAGTGACCAGCTTGTTCGTCATTCGGGCAGTTTCCGATCATGTATGAGAAGAATAATTCTACCAATAGTACCTTTATGTTATCAGGCAATGACGATCATCTCGCCTGCAAACATTGAGAATCCCCGCAGTAACTGAAGGTAATGGCGGTGATGCGGTGCTGTGCTTAGATTTCGCGTGGCTGTACAGATTGTTTGGCAGGCAGCGCGCCGGATAAATGCATGCCGTATTCGAATGTCATTAACGACCTCTCAGCGAGAGCGATGGCGTGCCTCTGGCAGAAAAATCTTCCAGGCATCCGGCCATAAAAAAATCCCGCGCAATGGCGGGATCAGCTGATGTCGATGCAAGGGTGGTCTCTAAACGTTGAACAGGAAGTTCAGTACGTCGCCGTCCTTGACGACGTATTCCTTGCCTTCGGCGCGCATCTTGCCTGCATCTTTGGCACCTGCTTCGCCCTTGAAGGTGATGAAATCGTCATAGGCAATGGTCTGCGCGCGAATGAAGCCACGCTCGAAGTCGGTATGAATCACACCGGCCGCCTGGGGGGCGGTGTCGCCGACGTGGATGGTCCAGGCACGGACTTCCTTGACGCCTGCCGTGAAGTAGGTTTGCAGTCCGAGCAAGGTGTAGGCAGAGCGGATCAGGCGATCCAGACCCGGCTCCGTCATGCCCATGTCGGCCAGGAACTCGGCCTTGTCGGCATCTTCGAGGTCCGAGATTTCGGATTCGATGGCTGCGCAAATGGCGACCACCGGCGCGTTCTGCTTTTTCGCATACTCGGTCAGCTGGTCCAGCAGCGGATTATTCGTGAAGCCGGTGTCCGAGACATTGCCAACATACATTGCAGGTTTGGCGGTAATCAGGCACAGCGGCTTGATCAGTGCCATTTCTTCGGCATCGAGTCCCATTGCCCGCACCGGCAGCGCCAAATCAAGTTGCGGCATGATGCGTTCGAGAATAGTCACCAGCTTGGCGGCGTCTTTGTCGCCGGAGCGGGCTTTCTTGCTTTCGCGATGAATGGCTTTTTCGACTGCAGCCATATCGGCCAGCGCCAGCTCGGTCTGGATGACTTCGATGTCATCGAGCGGATTAATGCGACCGGCTACGTGGATGACGTTGTCGTCTTCAAAGCAGCGCACCACATTGACGATCGCGTCGGTTTCGCGGATGTGTGCCAGGAACTGGTTGCCTAAACCTTCGCCTTTGGATGCGCCCGCGACCAGGCCGGCGATATCAACGAATTCGACCGTCGTAGGAACAGCACGTTGTGGCTTGACGATTTCTGACAAGGCGTCCATGCGTGGATCTGGTACCTCGACCATTCCGACGTTGGGTTCGATCGTGCAGAACGGATAATTTTCAGCCGGAATGCCGGCCTTGGTCAGCGCATTGAAGAGGGTGGATTTGCCGACGTTCGGGAGGCCGACGATGCCGCATTTGAGGCTCATGATGTGTACTTTGCTGGAAAGAAAATTTAAGGCGCTATTTTACCGTAGCGGCGGGACGGGACCGCGCAAATGCGCAGTGCTGCGCAATCTGGGCGACTGATCGGGAAGGCCCGCAATGGTCGCTATCGTCATTTTGCCGTGTGCAGCAGCATCGTGGCTGCCTCGAACTTGCCGTCGCACAGCATTGGAATCACATCGAGGCTCTTCGCAATTGCTTCATCGAGCAGCGGCTGTTCTTCCTTGCGCGGACGGTGCAGCACGTAATCGGCGACAGGCTGCTGCGAGCCCTGCGTGCGCGGATGGCCGATGCCGATGCGCAGACGCCAGTAGTCTTGTGATCCGAGTGCCGCCGTGATGTCCTTGAGGCCGTTGTGCCCGCCAGACGAGCCGCCCTTCTTGAGACGCGCTATCCCTGGCGACAAGTCCAGTTCGTCATGTACCACCAGCACTTCATCGACGGCAATCTTGTAAAACCTGGCGAGTGCACCGACTGACTGGCCTGAGCGGTTCATGAAGGTCTGCGGTTCGAGCAGCCAGATCTCCTGATTGTTGATGCTTGCCTTCGCAGCGAATGCATTAAAACGTGCTTCTCGTACCAGCTTGCAGCGGGCGATTCCATTGGCAAGGTTATCAATGAGCCAGAAGCCGGCGTTGTGACGGGTTTGTTCGTATTCCGGTCCGGGGTTGCCCAGACCGACAATCAGTCGTATGGCCATGATGGAATTGACTATTCAAAAAGTGATTATCGCGGATTCCGCATGAAAAAAGCCCGTCGCGAAGGACGGGCTTTTCATTGGTTCGGCAATGTGCCGGACCGAACAGCAAATTACTTCTTGTCAGCAGGTGCGTTAGCAGCCTGTGCCGCCAAAGCAGCCGCAGCATCTGCTGCTTCTTCAACGCGACCGGCAGGAACCGATGCAGCAGCGATCGTTGGATTGTCATCGCCACCGTGAATCACTGGGCTCACGCCGTTTGGCAATTTCAGATCTTCGAGGTGAATCGAAGCACCGATCTCCAGCTCGCCCAGGTCGACTGTCAGAAACTCTGGCAGGTCTGCAGGCAAACAGGTGACTTCGAGTTCGCTGATCACGTGGCTGATGATACCGGCCGACATCTTGACCGCTGGCGATGCATCACCATTGATGAAGTGCAAAGGCACCTTGACGTGGATTTTTTGCGAGGCATCGACGCGCTGGAAGTCAGCATGCAAAACGAGTTGTTTGTAGGCGTGGACCTGGAAATCGCGCAACAGGACTTTTTCGACTTTGCCGTCGATTTCAAGGTCGAGAATCGACGAGTGAAATGTCTCTTTTTTCAATGCGTGGTAAAGCGCGTTGTGGTCGAGGCTGATGTTGACGGGAACGCCGCTACCACCGTAGACGATACCTGGGGTCTGGCCTGCAATGCGCTGGCGGCGGCTCGCTCCGGTCCCCAGTGCTGTGCGTGCAAATGCGATAACTTTCATGTGTTGCTCCAAATGTTGCAAGGCAATGCCTTGCGATAAAAATCCCCCGCGACCAGGGGATTCGAAAACGGATACGACTGGCGCATCCGGGGTTTGGTGACTCCGCTTGCGACTGCGGATTTCACCGACCTTCGCATTGCTGCAAAGGGTTCAGCGTTTTGACAATTACTCTGCAAACAGGGACATCACCGAGTCGCCGGTACTGATCCGGCGGAAAGTCTCTGCCAGCAGCGCTGCACAGCTCAACTGGCGTATCTTGCTGCACGCGCGGGCTGCTTCTGACAGGGGGATGGTGTCGACGACCACCAGTTCGTCCAGCGTCGAGGCATTGATACGTTCGATCGCCGGACCAGACAGGACCGGATGAGTACAGTAGGCGATGACTTTTTTGGCACCACGGTCTTTCAGCACTTCTGCGGCCTTGACCAGGGTGCCTGCCGTGTCGACCATGTCATCCATAATCACGCAGTTGCGGCCTTCGACTTCACCGATGATGTTCATCACTTCGGAGACATTGGCCTTCGGACGGCGCTTGTCGATGATGGCCAGATCGCAATTGAGGCGCTTGGCCAATGCACGGGCGCGCACGACGCCGCCGACATCCGGCGAAACGACCAGCAGATCATCGTAGTTCTTGGCAACCAGATCGCTGAGCAGGATCGGCGATGCATAAATATTATCGACCGGAATGTCGAAGAAGCCCTGAATCTGGTCGGCATGCAGATCCATGATCAGCACGCGTTCGACACCGACTTCCTGCAACATGTTGGCCACGACTTTGGCCGAGATGGCGACGCGGGCCGAGCGCGGACGACGGTCCTGGCGAGCGTAACCGAAGTAGGGGATCGCGGCGGTAATGCGGCCTGCGGATGCCCTCTTGAGCGCATCGACCATCAACATCAATTCCATCAAGCTATCGTTGGTCGGCGCGCACGTTGATTGCAGGACGAAAACATCCTTGCCGCGCACATTCTCATTGATCTCGACGACAATTTCACCATCAGAAAACTTGGAAACAACCGCTTTGCCCAGCTCAATACCGAGGTGTTTTGCGACACCAAGCGCCAGATCCGGGTTTGCGTTACCGGTAAAAACCATCAGGTTATCGAGTGCCATGGTGAAGTGTCCTGTAAAGCGGTCGTTGAAAATAAAAATGCCGCCCGGGCCCGACGTTTCAGTCATGCGTTGGCGGCTTGCATTTGTACTTGTTGGTGCTTGCTAGTGCTTGCTCTATTAAATCAATGGCAGGGGAAGAAGGATTCGAACCTTCGAATGCTGGAATCAAAATCCAGTGCCTTAACCGGCTTGGCGATTCCCCTACGCAACTTTACTAATGCCGCTGCATTGTCGCGGTGAACCGCGTCTGATGCAACGTCAAAAAAATCTTCTTGCTTGTCACTGCAAATGCATCAGTGGGTGCTGCTTCAGTGCTTTGGCTACCCACGCCTTCCAGCGGTGCGGCACTTTTTCAAGCATGGCGGCTGCTTCGTCTTGTGTGCTGAAGGTGCGAAATACACAAGCGCCTGAACCCGTCATTCTCGCAGCTTCCGGACCTCCGAGCCATTGTATGGCTTCGGCAACCGGCGGAAATAAATCCATCGCCACAGTTTGCAGATCATTTCTACCGAAGCCAACGAGAGCCCCGGAAAAGTCCAGCATTCTGACGGGTTTAGAATTTCTTGTCAATTCCGAAGATGCAAATATTACGGGGGTTGGTATGGAGACTCCCGGTTCGATAATCAGGAACCAGGATTCCGGGGTATCAAGCCGGACGAGTTGTTCGCCGACCCCTTCGGCAAAGGCGTTGGTACCGAAGAGAAAAAACGGTACATCGGCACCCAATTGCAGGCCCAGCTGCTGCATTTCTGGCCTGGTCATGCCGGTCTGCCACAAATGGTTGAGTGCCATCATCGTCGTGGCCGCGTCGGATGAGCCTCCACCTAGTCCGCCTCCCAAGGGTAATTTTTTTTCGATCGCGATATCGGCACCGTACCGGCTCCCGGTGGCTTCTTGCAGCAGGCGTGCCGCACGTACGATCAGGTCACTATCGTGCGCAATGCCGGCGACCTCTGTCGTGCGCCTGATCACGCCGTCATCGCGCACGTCGAAGTGCAGCAGATCATTGCGATCGATCAGCTGAAAAGCACTTTGCAAAAGGTGATAGCCATCTGCGCGGCGACCTGTCACATGGAGGAAGAGGTTGAGCTTGGCGGGAGCCGGGCAATCCCGCAGCGTACGTAACGGGAGTGACATCAAGCCGGTTTCCAGTTGTCAATGACGATCCGGATTGCGACGTTACCGGCGGCCTGTGTGGTGCGCGCGAGGTCAATGCGCTTCGGATGGGCCGTGCCGGTCGGACCATCCGTGTCCCAACTGCCATATTGCAGCGTCCAGCCATCCCGGGTCAGGATGGGGGTAGTGCTGTCTGGCGAGGCGATTACTTGCTGGCCGTTCGCGTCGGTGGCACGACCTTGAAGCCAGTCGCGCAAACCGGCCACCGGCATCGGCCAGCCAAGCGCTTCTGCTGCCAGCGCATCCGGGTCGGTGGCACGGCGCACCGGCTGTCCGGCTTGCGTCAGGATCGCTTCGCCCGGCGAGATATCGATGGTAGCAAGTGTCTGGCCTAGCGGCGACATTAACGTCACCAGCGTCCGGTTAGCGCTTTGCGACCAACTGAAGCTGCCATGGATGGCTTCTTCGCTGCCATTGCGCTGATAGCGTACCGAGAGTCTCCCACCGAGGTCGATGGTTGCAGTGGGCTCGCTGGTTCGCGTTGATGTCGTCGGTAGTGGTGCCATGTTCGCGCAGCCGGCTAGCAGTGCGCACGACAGCACACCGCAACGCATGATGACGTGGATCAAAGGTCCACCTGGAGGCGCGTGAGCGTATTTTTCAACGAGTCATTCTTTGGGTCTTTAGTGCGGGCATCACGCCAGAATCGCTGTGCATCGGCTTTCTCGCCGCGCACCCACAATACTTCACCGAGATGGACTGCGATTTCGGTGTCCGGGCGCAATGTATAGGCCCGCCGCAGCAGGGTTTCGGCTTCCGCCAGCTTGCCCAGCCGGTACTGGACCCAGCCCATGCTGTCAAGGATGAACGGATCGTTTGGTGCCAGCTTCACGGCCTGCTCGATCAGTTTGAATGCCTCCGGCAGTCGCAGGTTGCGTTCTGCCAGCGAGTAGCCCAGTGCGTTGTAGGCGTGCTGGTTGGTGGGTGCCAGCTTGATGACTTTACGAAGCGCGAGCTCCATTTTGTCGACCTGGTTTGATTTTTCGGCCGCCATCGCGAAGTCGTACAGGATGTCGATGTTCTCGGGGAAGCGCAGTGCACCGGTTTCGAGGACTCGGTAGGCATCCTGCTGCAAGTCCGAATCACGCAGGATTTGCGCATCAGTCTGGATTACCTGCACCTGCTCAAGTTCGCTGGTACCGGGAAACTCGGCAAGCAGTTGGCGCGCACTGGTCAATTCTCCGCGTTCTCCCATGATCTGGGCGCGCTTGATTTGCGCGCCAAAGTAGGCTTCGCCGGGCTCGATGCGGGACAGGTAAGCAAGCGCTGCATTGGTGTCCTTGCGCTCTTCCGCGATCTGCGAAAGCACCAGCAGCGCCTGTGCCGGATCGCGATTTTCGGTCGGGTTTTCGGACAGTACCTTCAGATACGTCGTCAGAAATTGCTCGGCTCTCTTCAAGTTGTTGGTTTGGGTGCCGAGTATGCCGAGTGCAAACAGCGTGGTCAGGTCTTCCGGCTGATCCTTGAGCAGGATTTCAAATTCCTTGCTCGCCTGATCGTAGAGGTTCTGTTCGATCAGCATACGGCCATAGGCAATGCGTATCTCGCGACTGTCCGGATGTGCCGACAGGAAGGACCGCAAAGATTGCGCCGATTCCGCTTTGTCGGGGATGATTTGCGCCAGCGTCAGTGCTGCGATTTCCGAGTCAGGTTTGGCTTTGAGCGCGAGCATGGCCTCGGTGCGGGCACGGACAGGGTCATTGCTGCTGAATGCGGCCTGAGCCAGGGCAATGTGTGCTTCTGCCAGATCCAGGTAGGGCGCGACCAGCTTTTCCATGACCTTGAATGCTTCGTTCTTGTCTTTGGCGCGCAATAGCAGCCGCTGGACCTGCAATATCAAAAGAGGGCGGCTTTGTGGTCGGACATCGCGCAAGCGCAGTGCGAACACTTCCTGAAATTCGCTCAGGTCGTCACCGAGCAGGATCATGCCAACGTAATACTGAGTAGCTTCGTCAGATGTTGGTGCCAGCGTGCGCCAGAACCGGATTGCGACCATCGCTTCCTCTGGCTTCTTGGCTGCAATAGCCATTTCAGCGGCGCGTCGTGCGACGCGGGGATCACGGGTTTGCTGTGCCACCGAAATCATGTTGATGTAAGCCGGCTGCCAATCACCACGCTGGAAAGCGATTTCGGCAGTCAGCAGCTGGTACATCAGTTCTTCGGTCAGCTCGACCGGTGGCAGTCCTTCGTTGGCAACATTTTCAGCATTGCCGGGGACCTCGTCAGGAACAATCGCTGCCTGACTTGTGACGGGCACCTCGACTGTCGCGGTGACAGCCGGACGTGTTGTTCCCGACCGGGTGGCGCAGGCCGATAACAAGAGCGACAAGGTTACAATGGCGAAGGTTGTTTTCAAGGGTTAATCCTGTCTGGCCTAGCAAAATTTCATTCTACGCGTAACCAGTCCAATCCGCGTGCCGCTGCGGGTATGCCGGCAACAGCCTGCACCGCATCAGTTTTTTCCTGCTACCTGGAGTTTCCTCCCGCCATGCCCGAATTGCCCGAAGTAGAAGTGACCCGCATGGGTATCGCTCCCCATCTGGATGGCCGCGTCGTTGCTGCCGTTGTCATGCGCCGCAGCGGATTACGTTGGCCGTTCCCGCCCGATCTGGAAACGACGCTGGTCGGACGCACCGTGCGATCGACCGGGCGGCGTGGCAAATATCTGCTGATCAGCTTCGATCACGGTACGTTGCTGATCCACCTCGGCATGTCCGGTCACTTGCGCATCCTGCCGTTATCGACTCCGGCGGAAAAGCATGATCATTTTGATCTGGTGGTCGGCGATCAACTGATGCGGCTGACCGATCCACGGCGCTTTGGTGCCGTGCTGTGGCATGCCCAGCAGGACGGGCCGCTGGAACAGCATGTCCTGTTGCGCGGGCTGGGCATCGAACCGCTGGGTGCGACGCAGCTCGCGCAAATCCTGTTCCATCAGACGCGCGGCCGTAGCGCAGCGATCAAGCAGGTTTTGCTGGCAGGCGATGTGGTGGTTGGGGTCGGCAATATCTATGCTTCCGAAAGCTTGTTCCGGGCCCGGATTCATCCCAAGACACCCGCTGGTCGCATTGCGCTGGTGCGGTACACCCGTCTGGCCAAGGAGATACAGGACACGTTGTTGGCAGCAATTGCCCAAGGAGGCAGTACTTTGCGTGATTTTGTGGGCGCAAATGGACAGTCGGGCTATTTTCAGCAGTGCTATTTCGTCTATGATCGAGTTGGCGAGCCATGTCGTGTATGCGGAACGGCGGTGCGCCAGATCAAACAGGGGCAGCGTTCAACCTTTTATTGCGTGTATTGCCAAAAATAACAGGCGGGCAGCCAGAGACGACTTTTGTGCAGTTCCGGTCCGTTAGCAATAAAGCACCGTGAGGAAACAGCGTGAGTGATCTTTTTCGAAAATTCGAACAGTACGGTGGCTGGCGGGGCGAAGTTCTGACTGCGTTAGCCGCCTATCGTGATCATGTCGAGGCGGTGCAGTTAATGGACCCGGACAGTCAACAGCGCATCGAGCAAATGGCTGTCCGGCTATCGACTGACAAACTGACCGTCGCATTCGTCGCCGAATTCTCGCGCGGAAAATCCGAGCTGATCAATGCGATTTTCTTCGCTGGTTACGGTCAACGTATCTTGCCTTCGTCTGCTGGCAGAACCACGATGTGTCCGACCGAATTGTTGTACGACGAAACCTTCCCGCCCTCGATCCGGCTCTTGCCGATTGAAACCCGAGCCCACGGGAAATCGACTGCCGATCTAAAGTCAGAGCAACAAGTCTGGACCGTGTTGCCTCTGAACTTGTCGTCCGGTGATGGGATGCAGGACGCGTTCCGGCAGGTCAGTCTGACCAAGCGCGTGACGGTCGCACAAGCGCACAGCTATGGCCTGTATGACGAAAACGATCCGGACCGCGCGTTGGCAGCCGATGCCGATGGCCTGGTCGAGGTGTCGCGCTGGCGACATGCCATCGTCAATTTCCCACATCCGTTATTGCAGCAAGGTCTGGTCATCATCGATACGCCGGGGCTCAATGCCATTGGTACCGAGCCCGAGCTGACCCTGAACCTGATTCCCAATGCCCATGCAGTCCTGTTCATTCTGGCCGCCGACACAGGTGTGACCAAGAGCGATATCACGATCTGGCGCGACCATATTGGTGCCGGTGCCGGTCGCATGGTCGTACTCAATAAAATCGACAGCATGTGGGACGAGTTGCGTTCAGCCGATGAAGTCGAGCAGCAGATCTGCCAGCAGGTGAGCAGCGCGGCACAATTGCTAGGTTTGCAGGAGAACCAGATATTTCCTGTCTCTGCGCAAAAAGGACTGGTTGGAAAGATCAATCATGACCTTCCTTTACTTATCCGCAGTCGCATGCCAACACTCGAAAATGCGCTGTCGGAGCAGCTGATTCCGGCTCGTCAGCATATTATCCGCAGCCAGCTTGACGGTAACATTGACGAGCTGACTGCGGCCAAGCGGGCCCAGTTGCTGACCCGTACCCGCAATGTTGTCGAGCAGTTGCTCGAACTGAAAAGTCTGCGCGGGAAAAACCAGAACATCATCGATCACATGATGAAGCGCATTGATATCGAGAAACGCGAATTCGATAAAAGCCTCATCAAGCTGCAAGGTACGCGCGCGGTGTTTGCACGGTTGTCGAACGACGTCTTCACCAGCCTTGGCATGGATATCCTGAAGCAGGATATCCGGTTGACGCGACAGGCCATGGAGGGCAGCATTTTTTCTTCTGGATTTCGCGAAGCAGTGCGGCGGTTCTTCGAGCAGGTCCAGAACAACCTGTACTTGTCGTCAATGAAGACGGATGAAATCTCTGCGATGATGACCGTCATGTACCGTAAATTTTCAACCGAGCATGGATTGGCATTGTCCACCCCGATGCCGTTTTCTCTCGACAAATACGTGAAAGAAATCCGCATGATCGAAGTGATCTACCAGCGTCAGTTTGGCACTGCCGCCATTGTGACCACTCGCACGGCCGTTCTGATGCAAAAGTTTTTTGATTCGATTGCCTCGCGTGTCAAGCAAAGTTTTTTGCAGGCCAACCGCGATGTCGACGCTTGGCTCAAAGTCGTCATGGCCCCCCTCGAAGGGCAGATAAGGGAGCACAAGGCGCAGTTGAAACGCCGGCGTCAGTCCATCGAGCGTATTCATCTTGCGACAGATAGTCTGGAAGAAAAAGTGACGGCTTTTGAACAGATGGAAGCGGAATTGTCGACGGACTACGCCCGTTTGATGCTGCTCGAAAGTTCGCTCAGGACGGCGGTTCAGGCTGAGCTGGTTGCGCTCGAAATGGCGTCCTGAGTGCAACCACGAATCAGTCGCACCATTTCCGCTGGCGCTTACGCTGACCCAAGTTTTTCCACTGCAGTCATTGACTGGCAACAAAGCCACGGCCGCCATGCGCTGCCCTGGCAAAACACGCGTGATGCGTATCGCGTCTGGTTGTCCGAGATCATGTTGCAGCAGACCCAAGTCACGGCAGTCATTCCTTATTATCAAAAATTCCTGACGAGTTTTCCGGATGTCGACGCACTGGCCAATGCCAGTTCGGAGCAAGTGATGTCGCACTGGAGCGGTCTTGGGTACTACACGCGGGCCCGCAATCTGCACCAGTGCGCCCGGCGCGTCGTGGCGGAGTATGGCGGAAAATTTCCGAGCGATCCCGAGTTGCTGGCTGATTTGCCCGGTATCGGTCGTTCCACGGCCGCCGCTATTTCGGCATTTTCCTATGGCACGAGGGCAGCGATACTTGACGGTAACGTGAAGCGCGTATTCGCCCGTGTTTTTGGCGTCGATGGTTATCCTGGAAGCAAACCGGTCGAGGACCAGTTATGGCGGCGTGCGGTCGACCTGTTGCCGCTGGACGGGATCGAGCGTTACACGCAGGGCTTGATGGACCTGGGTGCCACACTGTGCACACGTAGTCGGCCCGATTGCTCGCGCTGCCCGCTGGCCGAACGGTGCGTTGCGCTGGCGACCGATCGCGTCGATCTGTTGCCCGTGCGCAAACCAAAGAAAGCTGTACCGCAACGCCAGACGGCGATGCTGGTTGTGGTCGATCAGGGTCACGTGTTGCTGGAACAGCGCCCTGACAGCGGTATCTGGGGTGGTTTGTTGTCACTGCCGGAAGTTGATGCGTTAGCGCCGGCGGACATTGATGACGAGAACGACAGCACGGTTTTCAAGCAACGGCTGGAGCAGGCACTGGCACCATTCGGCGTGCCGGTATCGTGTGCACGGCTGACGCCATTTTCACATGTCTTTACGCATTTTAAGTTGCAGATATCGCCGTACGAAGTACGTCTGTCGCGCCGGCTTGACCGAGTCGGTCAGGATAGCCATGTCTGGTATCCGTTGCAGGGGTTGGCCGACGCACCTTTGCCGGCACCAGTCAAAAAGTTATTGCTGGCACTGTTTCGGGATGAAGACTTGTTTGCGTCGGCGCGCACAGCCCGGTAGTCGTCGATCCACTGACGACGTAAGTCAACTCAACCTTGCAGGATCTGTTGTTGTTCGAGGCAAGAATGAATCAGCGTCAGCCGCATCGCCGGGTCATCCAATTCCAGCAAGTCCTGTTTGGTTTTCAGGGTCAAGGGCAGGATTTCACTCCAGCGGTTGGCTACCCAGCCTGCGTCATCGAACCGCAAGGGCAGTGCAAACGGATAATCCTGCGTGTTGTTCCTGCCGATCTGCTGATCAAAATCATCGGTGATGGATTTCAATGCGCTGACGCAATCAGCTTGTTCGGCCGATGGCGTCAGTACAGGATCTGCATCCAGGTAGTCGACACGTGCTTCGAGCCGCTGGTCGGCTAGCAGCCGCGTTTCACGGATGCGGAATCGCAGGCCGCCGCGTGTTCCGATCATCAGCAAACCGCCCGCTTCCATGTCCCAGTGGATGATGGCTGCAGAGCAGCCGACTGTTTCCGGTTGCGCTGCTTGCCCCGTCTCCGTCCCGTCCCGGATCGCCACCACACCGAATGGTTTGTCCAGACGCATGCACTCTCGCACCATGTCAATGTAGCGGGTTTCAAAAATACGCAGAGGAAGGATTCCGTCCGGGAACAACACCGTTTGCAAGGGGAATAACGGCAGCCAGTCGGCGTTGTTTGTTGTGATGTCGTTCGTTGTATCAGTCATGTCATTCCATTTCGCGGTGGCGCACGACCACCCGTTCACTGTTGCGAAAATACGCGGCAAGATGTTCAACAAGGTAGACCGAGCGATGCTGTCCGCCGGTGCAGCCTATGGCGACCGTCAGGTAACTGCGATTATCTGCCTTGAACGACGGAAGCCATTTTTCGACGAAATGGCGGATATCAGCCATCAGGTCGGCTGCATCTGGCTGGGCGTCGAGGAACGCGATCACCGGCTGATCGCGGCCATTGAGCGCACGCAATGCCGCATCGTAGTGCGGGTTGGGTAACATGCGCGCATCGAACACCATGTCGGCATCGAGTGGCACGCCAAATTTGAAAGCAAAGGATTCAAACAGCAGCGTTAGCGGAGTCCCTTCCGTGGCGACCAGCTCCTTGATCCAGCTGCGCAGCTTGTTGGCCGGGAGGCCGGACGTATCGATCACATGACCGATTCCTTCGATCGTGGCCAGCATCTTGCGCTCGCGCAGAATGCACTCTGTCAGGGTGGGGCGCTCCTCCTCAGATTGGTCTGGCAGTCTCCGGTGGGACAGTGGATGACTGCGGCGGGTCTCTGAAAAGCGCGCGATCAGCGATTCGGTCTTGGCACTCAGGAACAGCACCTTGACATCATGTCCTTCATTTTTCAGGCGGGCGATGTCGGCTGGCAGGCCGGCGAGGGAATCGGCACTGCGCGCATCCATCGCCACCGCGAGTGTGTCGCCATGGTCTTGCATGCGTGTGGCCACCAGCGCACGCAGCAGCGTGGGTGGCAGGTTGTCGACACAGAAGTAGCCCGCGTCTTCGAGAGCGTTAAGGCTGACAGACTTGCCGGAGCCGGAGATGCCGGTGATGAGAATAATGCGCATGAGCCTGATCATACCGCACGCAGTGCATCCGGGACACTGGCCGTAGCGTCGCGTTGCAGGGGGTGCTCGGAATCTCCGATAAGTCGGCGCGAACCGGATAAAATGCTGGATTCTGTCCTTTTGTCTGCCCGCGTGAAACTCGGACCCTATCAGCTAGCCAACAATGTTTTTGTCGCCCCGATGGCCGGAGTGACCGATCGCCCGTTCCGGCAACTTTGCAAACAGCTCGGAGCCGGTTATGCGGTCTCCGAGATGGCCGCTTCCAATCCGCGCCTGTGGCAAACCGAAAAGACTTCCCGCAGGATCAATCATGATGGCGAGATGGCACCGCGTGCAGTGCAGATTGCTGGCGCTGATCCGGCCATGCTGGCGGACTGTGCGCGTTTCAATGTCGAGCGTGGCGCGCAGGTTATCGATATCAACATGGGCTGTCCGGTCAAGAAAGTCTGCAATAGCTGGTGCGGTTCGGCGCTGCTGCAAGACGAGCGACTGGTCGGTCAGATACTCGACGCGGTGGTGGCGGCGGTCGATGTGCCGGTGACACTCAAGTTTCGTACTGGCTGGGATCGCCAGCACAAGAATGCACTCAACATTGCGCGACTGGCGCAATCGGCCGGTATCGCGATGCTGACATTGCATGGTCGCACTCGCGCCGATGGCTATAACGGCGCGGCAGAGTACGACACCATTGCCGCAGTCAAGGCCGCCGTCACGATCCCGGTGGTGGCCAACGGCGACATCACCACGCCCGAAAAAGCCCGTCATGTGCTGGCTGTTACTGGCGCCGACGCGGTCATGGTCGGTCGTGCCGCGCAAGGCCGGCCATGGATTTTTCGCGAAATCGTCCATTTTCTGGCGACCGGAACCCATCTGGCAGCGCCGCTGGTCAGTGAAGTGGCCACGCTGATGGACGAGCACCTGCGCGCGCACTACGCGTTTTATGGCGAGTATCTCGGTGTGCGTACCGCGCGCAAGCATATCGGGTGGTACGTCCGTGATCTGGCCGGCGGCGAAGATTTTCGCCAGAGCATGAACCTGCTGGAGGACTGCGAACAGCAACTGACAGCGGTAAACGATTTTTTTGAATCGCAAATTCGCTTCGGTGAGCGGTTACAATACATTCCTTTGTTGCAAAAGTTGGCCGCGTAGCGGCACCCACTCCAAGAACAAACAAGCGCCGCAACAAGCGCATTAACCAGGTCATCCACTGCACAGCATGAGTAAAGAAAGCATCCAGGAAGTTGTCAAAAAAAGCTTGGAAAAATATTTCCGGGACCTGGGCGAACAGCAGCCTTCCAACATTTACGAGATGGTCGTCGTGACCGTTGAAAAGCCGATCCTCGAAGTCGTGATGGCGCGTGCAGATGGCAATCAGTCGCTGGCTGCAGAAATGCTTGGGATTAACCGCAACACCTTGCGCAAGAAATTGCAACTGCACAGCCTGTTGTAGTGCAGCGCATCACAGTAACGCCGGTACGCGCTATTCGCGCACCGATGACCTTTACCGAACTCCTTCATTTTTCCGACACTGCCCATCATGATCAAACAAGCTCTGATTTCCGTTTCCGACAAGACCGGACTCCTCGAATTCGCCCGCGCGCTGTCCGCGCTGGGGGTGAACCTGCTGTCGACTGGCGGCACCGCCAAACTGCTCGCCGAGAATGGCCTGAAAGTCACCGAAGTGGCCGACTACACCGGCTTTCCGGAAATGCTGGATGGCCGGGTCAAGACGCTGCATCCGAAAGTGCACGGCGGCATTCTGGCGCGACGTGACTTTCCCGAGCATCGCGCAGCACTGGCCGAGCACGACATTCCGGTCATCGACATGGTGGTGGTCAACCTCTATCCATTCCAGCAAACCGTCGCCAAGCTCGAGTGCACACTCGAAGACGCGATCGAGAACATCGATATCGGCGGTCCGGCGATGCTGCGCTCGGCGGCCAAGAACCACAAGGACGTCGTCGTGATCTGCGAGTCGCAAGACTATGCAAAGGTGCTAGCCGAACTGCAATCAGGCGATGGCGAAGTCAGCTATGAAACCAAGTTTGCACTGGCCAAGAAAGTCTTTGCCCACACCGCGCAATACGATGGCTCGATCACCAACTACTTTACGTCGCTGGGCACCGACAAGGCCCATGCCACCCGCAGTGCATTCCCTTCCACGCTCAACCTGCACTTTGAAAAAGTACAAGAGATGCGCTATGGAGAAAATCCGCATCAGGCCGCCGCGTTTTATCGCGACACCCGACCAGTTGAAGGTGCGCTGGCCAATTACACCCAGCTCCAAGGCAAGGAACTGTCGTACAACAATATTGCCGATGCGGACGCCGCATGGGAATGCGTGAAGACTTTCTCCGAGACCGCCTGCGTCATCATCAAGCACGCCAATCCGTGCGGTGTTGGTACCGGTAGCAGCCCGCTAGAAGCGTATAGCAAGGCGTTGCAAACCGATCCGACCTCTGCATTCGGCGGCATCATCGCATTCAATTATCCGGTCGATGGCAATGCGGCGGAAGCGGTCGCCAGGCAATTTGTCGAAGTCGTCATTGCGCCTTCGTTCAGTGATCAGGCCAGGCAGATTTTTTCCGCCAAGCAGAATGTGCGCTTGCTGGAAATCCCGTTTGGCGCGGGCAGCAATGCGCATGACTTCAAGCGCGTCGGTGGTGGTTTGCTGGTGCAGTCGCCGGATGTGCGCAATCTGGAACAGTCCGAAATCCGCATCGTCAGCAAGCAGCAACCGACACCGCAGCAATTGCAGGACCTGATGTTTGCATGGCGCGTCGCCAAGTTCGTCAAGTCTAACGCGATCGTATTCTGCGGCAATGGCATGACGCTTGGCGTCGGTGCGGGCCAGATGAGCCGCGTCGATTCGGCCCGTATTGCCTCGATCAAGGCACAACACGCCGGTCTGTCGCTGGTCGGCTCTGCCGTGGCATCGGATGCCTTTTTCCCGTTCCGTGACGGCCTCGATGTCGTCGTTGCAGCCGGCGCGACCAGTGTGATCCAGCCGGGTGGTTCGATGCGCGATCAGGAAGTCATTGATGCCGCTGACGAGCAGGGTGTCGTAATGCTGCTGACCGGCCTACGTCATTTCCGTCATTGATCGCATTGCACGACCTGCGACCGTGAGAATACTTGGCATCGATCCGGGGCTGCGCATCACCGGCTTCGGTGTCATCGAAAAGCACGGTCACAAGCTGACCTACATTGCCTCCGGCACCATCAAGACCCTCGACATCGATTTGCCAGCCCGGCTAAAAACCATCCTGGCCGGTGTCACCGAAGTCGTCGCGACGTATCGCCCGGATTGTTCGGCGATCGAAAAAGTCTTCGTCAACGTCAATCCCCAGTCCACGCTGTTGCTCGGCCAGGCCCGCGGCGCAGCGATTTGCGCGCTGGTCAGCGCTGATTTGCTGGTGGCCGAATACACCGCGCTGCAAGTCAAGCAAGCGGTGGTCGGCCAGGGCAAAGCGCAAAAAGAACAAGTGCAGGACATGGTCCAGCGACTGCTGATGTTGTCAGGCAAGCCGACCGCGGATGCGGCCGATGCGCTCGGCGTGGCGATTTGCCATGCGCACAATAGCGATGTGCTGGCGATTCTGGGCGGGCTGGCACCCGGACTGGCGAAGAAGGGTTTGCGGGTGCGCAAGGGACGATTGGTCGGGTGACCTGCGCGATGCAATGACCCGCAACGCATTGGTGATGCTGGCGTAGGGTGCAATAACCGAAGGGCATTGCACCGCGCGCCTCACCGTGACGCCGATGAAGATTGAGCATGAAATGAACGGTACCGGATGTCTTGGCAAATGCGTCGCTTCATTTGGTCGTTGGTGCAATGCCCTGCGGTTATTGCACCCTCCGCGACTAATAACCCGCGGGATGCGTTTTCAGCCAGTCTTGCAATGCCAAATCGATGCGGGTTTGCCAGCCATCACCGGCAGCCCGGAATGCCTGTAGCACGTCGGGCGAGAGCCGGATCGTCGTGGATATTTTTGGTGGCGATTTTTGCGGGCCGCGCAGGCGCATCCCGAGTTTCGTTTGCAAGGCTGATGGAAGTACCTGCTGCGCTGGTTTGAATTGCCGAAAATCATCGCTAGTCAACTCTCGTACTTCGCCGTCCTTGTCAGTCAGTGGTGGTCGCTTTTTCATAGTTACGGATCTCCCGGAGGTTTGCCTTGCGAAAGCTGATGACGCGTATGCCGTCACCAGCGGGTGTAAAACACAGTACATGCAACCGCCCATCGAGCAATCCTGTCGCCACGATGCGCACTTCGGGGTACGGGTTGCGGATATCTTGCTGCACTAGCGCGGTATTAAAATCGAAGTCGGCGACGCGCTGGAATGACAGGTTCCGCTCGCGGATATTCCGCTCGTTCTTGTTGGCATCGAATTCAATATGCATAGTCAGATTGTAGTAACAAAAATCGCTACACTCAAGGAGCAAAGTGTCAAGTTGCTTGTAATGCCAAACCCATAGCAGCCTCTGCACCCTGTATCATCTTGCCGTCCCCACTTATCTCCCAACTCCCCCCATGATCGGTCGCCTCTCCGGAACACTCCTCGAAAAGAACCCGCCGCAATTGCTGGTTGATTGCCACGGCGTCGGCTATGAAGTCGGTGTCTCGATGAGTACCTTTTACAACTTGCCTGCACTGGGCGAAAAAATCGTCTTGCTGACCCAGCAGATCGTGCGCGAGGATGCGCACCTGCTGTTCGGATTCGGCACCGCTGAAGAGCGCAACGTGTTTCGCCAATTGATCAAGATTGCCGGCGTCGGGCCGCGCATGGCACTGGCCATCCTGTCCGGCATGTCGGTCGCCGAACTGGCGCAGGCAATCACGTTGCAAGAGACCGGCCGCCTGACCAAGGTGCCCGGTGTCGGCAAGAAAACTGCCGAGCGATTGCTGCTTGAACTCAAGGGCAAGCTGGGTGCCGATCTCGGTATTGTCGGTGGTGTCGCACTGCCGGACGGCAGTGGCGACATTCTCAATGCGCTGCTGGCACTCGGATATTCCGACAAGGAAGCAATGCTGGCGATGAAGCAGGTACCGGCCGGTAGCGGTGTTTCCGATGGCATCAAGCTGGCGCTCAAGGCGCTGTCCAAGGGGTAATCAGGCATGAGCATCCAGACTGATGATTTCAGCGAACAGCGCATCACCGCGCCGACCCCGGCCTCGCCCAACGAAGAGGCAATCGAACGCGCGTTGCGACCCAAACAGCTCGACGAATACGTCGGCCAGGAAAAAATTCGCGACCAGCTCAGCATCTTTATTACCGCCGCCAGGCAGCGTCGTGAGGCGCTCGATCACACGCTGCTCTTCGGCCCGCCAGGTCTGGGCAAGACCACGCTGGCGCACATCATCGCGCGCGAAATGGGCGTCAATCTGCGGCAGACTTCCGGCCCGGTACTCGAACGTGCGGGCGACCTTGCTGCGCTGCTGACTAACCTCGAAGCCAATGACGTACTGTTCATCGACGAGATTCATCGCTTGTCGCCGGTGGTCGAAGAAATCCTGTATCCGGCACTGGAGGACTACCAGATCGACATCATGATCGGCGAAGGACCGGCCGCGCGTTCGGTGCGACTGGACTTGCAACCGTTCACGCTGGTCGGTGCCACCACGCGCGCCGGCATGCTGACCAATCCGCTGCGCGACCGCTTTGGCATCGTCGCGCGACTGGAGTTTTATAGCGCGACCGAACTGGCCCGCATCGTCACCCGCAGCGCCTCGCTGCTTAATGCACCGATTGATCCCGAAGGCGCGTTCGAGATTGCCAAGCGCAGTCGCGGTACGCCGCGCATTGCCAATCGCCTGTTGCGTCGGGTGCGCGATTACGCCGAGGTCAAATCCAACGGCGACATCACCAAGTCAACGGCGGATGCCGCGCTGGTGATGCTCGATGTCGATCCGGTCGGGTTTGATTTGATGGACCGCAAGCTGCTTGAAGCGGTGCTCTTCAAGTTTAGTGGTGGTCCGGTCGGACTCGATAATCTCGCGGCCGCGATCGGCGAAGAACGTGAAACCATCGAAGATGTACTGGAACCCTACCTGATTCAGCAGGGCTATCTGCAGCGCACGCCGCGCGGCCGGATTGCGACGCCGCTGGCCTACATCCATTTCGGTGTGGCCGCGCCGCGCACCGGACCGAACGGCGAACTGTGGGGACAGTAAGCCGTCAGGGCCGTGCTCAGGCCGGAGAAATGAAATCCGCGATCGCCGCCATGAACTGGTCTGGTTGCTGCAATTGCGGTACATGCGCGCAGCCGGACAGGACAGTGAGCGTCGCGTGAGGCAAGCCCTCGGCTAGCTCGACCGACATCGGCGGTGGGGTCGCTTCATCGTGTTCACCGACCAGCACCAGCACCGGCACGGTGACTGAATTCAGGTCGGCACGCAGATCGAGCGTCGACAAGGCGGCGCAAGCAGCGTGGAAAGTCTGCGGATCGACTTCCAGAAAACGCTCGCGCCGCCGTGCAATCAGCGCCGGATTGGCTGCCTGAAAATCCAGCGAAAACAAGCGCCGCATCGCGACATCGGCAATGCCTGCCAGACCATTGGCTGCCGCACCCGCCGACATACCCTTGAAAGCCGCCCGGCCTGCCTCCGAAAACACCGCGCCGCAATCCGCCAGTACCAGTTTTCCAGCCAGGTCCGGATGACGGATCGCCGTGAGCAAGGCTACGAATCCCCCATAGCCATTGCCTAAAAAAATCGGCGCTTGCGTGTAGTTGAATTCGCGGATCGCCGCCGCCAGCCGGTCAGCCACGGCCTCGAGTCCGCCTTCAACGCGGTCAGAATTGCCGAAGCCGGGCAGGTCAAGGATGACGACCCGGTGGGTCGCCGCCAGCAACCGGGCCAGCGGATCAAAACTGGAGCCGTCGGCCAGTAGCGAATGGAACAGGATGATCGGTGCACCGGCACCGCCGATACGGGCACCGACCTTGTGCTCGCCAACTTTAACGAGAACGGCAATCTGGCCGAATTCCGTCGTAGGTGTTGTATTCATAATGGCCTTTCCTGTCGGGTGGGAGGGATACAGTTCAGTTCAGACGCGGCTGGGTCGCCGTGTCCTTGTACCAGTCGAACGGCGTGTCATCGAGTCGCACCATCACGCTCTTGGTCTCGAAATGCTGGTCGAATGATTCGGTGCCGCATTCACGGCCAATGCCGGAATCCTTGACGCCGCCCCATGGCGAGGCCGGATCGAGCCGGTGATGGTCATTGATCCAGACAATGCCGCACTTCAGGCGTGCCGCGACACGATGGGCGCGCGTGATGTCGTTGGTGCGGATCGCACCTGCCAGCCCGAACGGTGAATTGTTGGCCAGCGCAATGCCTTCGGCTTCGGTGCTGAATTTGGTGACCGAGACGAACGGTCCGAACACTTCTTCCTGAAAAATCCGCATGTCGGCAGTGACATCGGCAAACACGGTCGGCTCGACAAAAAAGCCGTTTGCCAGGGCCGGATCAGCCGGGATGCGGCCTCCGGCGACCAGTCGTGCACCGTCTTCTTCGAGGCCGATGCGGATGTAGCTCAGCACCCGTTGCTGCTGACGTGCCGAGACCACTGGTCCGAGCTGGACCTTCGGATCGATCGGATTGCCGATGCGGATCGACTTGGCCTTGGCGGCGAGTTTTTCGACGAATTCGTCATAGACTTTTTCCTGCACGATCTGGCGACTGCCGCAAATACAGGTCTGGCCAGCACCGATGAAGGCACCAAAGGCGGCGTAGTTGACGGCCTGATCGACGTCGAAATCATCGAACACCAGTACTGGTGTCTTGCCGCCCAGTTCCAGCGTCTGGTGCGCAAAGTTCGCACCGGCCAGTGCGCCGGTAATGCGGCCGGCTTCGGTGCCGCCGGTCAGTACCCATTTGGCCAGGCCGCGATGTTCCGACAGCGCCTTGCCGCTGGTAGGCCCGAGACCGGTGATGACATTGAATACACCCGGCGGCAAGCCGGCTTCGACGAACAGTGCAGCCAGGCGCAGCGTGGTCAGTGGCGTGTATTCGGACGGTTTGACGACCGTGGTGCAACCCGATGCTAGTGTTGGCGCCAGGCTTTTCATCATGATCATCAGCGGATGGTTGAACGGGGTCGAATTGCCAACCACGCCGATGGGTGTGCGCAACGTGTAATTGAGGTAATTGCCATCGACCGGGATGACCGAGTCGCGCCGCGCAATCGCCAGCCCGGCGTTATAGCGCAGGAAGTCCGGCAGACGCGAGACCTGGGCCCGGGTTTCGTTGAGCGAGCGGCCGTTGTTCAGTGTTTCGAGGTGATAGATTTCTTCGAGATTAGCTTCAAACACATCGGCCAGCTTGTTGAGCAGTTTGGCGCGGGTGCGGTTGGACATCGCGCTCCATTCAGGACTCTCGAAGGCGGTCGTGGCGCTTTGTACGGCACGGTCGACATCGGCATCGCTGGCATGGCTGATCTGCGCCAGCAAGACGCCGGTGGCTGGGTTGATTACATCGAGCAAGTCGGGACGGGTGGCGGCGACTTCGCGCCCGTCAATGAACAGGCCGTGGACGGGTACGCCGTTACTGGTATTCGGAACGCTGGACATCTGACTTCCCCTTGATAAAAAAACGATGGACTAACTGACGACGGCAAACCGCGAAATGGCGTCATTGACGCGTTTCGCAGCGGCGGAAACATGGTGTTCGGCGGCGCGCTCGGCGCGCTTGGTCTTGCGCTCTTGCAGCGCATCGATGAGCTGGCAATGTTCGTTGACCAGCGACTCGGGATTGCCTTTCTTGACATTGCTGACGCTGACCCGCACCGCACGTTCCATCTGGTCGATCAGGTCGATCAGGTGGTTTTGCATGCGCAGGTTGCCGCCCAGCGCCGCCAGCGTGTGATGGAAGCTGCGGTTATAGCCGACGAAACCTTCGCTCCACTGGGCGGCATCGAACTGGCGGAATGGCTCCAGCGTCTGCAACTGCGCATCGCTGGCATTGCGCACGATGCGCTCCATGCAGGCGCGCTCGAGGGCGACGCGCAGCTGGAACATGTCCTGTACGTCGGTGACCGAAATCGGCGCGACCCGGTAACCCTGTCGTGGCGTCGAAATGACCAGCCCTTCGCGCTCGAGTCGCATCAGGGCATCGCGGACCGGCGACTTGCTGACCTGGAAGCGCGCGGCCAGTTCGGCCTCGCGGATTTCCGACCCCGGTGGTAACGCACAACTGAGGATGTCGGCCCGCAATTGCGCGTAAGCCGACTCGCGCAAAAGCGGTGTAGTCGTGTTGGGAAGCGGATTTGGTGATGTGGTCATGTTGAGTATTTGAGATATCACGAAATGTATTTTTTTAATTATGTGATACATCACGAAAAAGCGCAAACACGATCAATTGCGCGCTGCACCATACGCAAACTGGCATCTGGCTGTGGAAAACTGCTCATTTAAAATAATAAACAATCGGCTTTTTTTATTTGGTAATATATTAAAGAGAGGCTAAAGCAGCACAAAAAAAGAAGCCAAGTCAAAAAATATTTGATGAAACCAATCAAGGAGACATGTCATGCTGAACAAAATCCTGACCCTCGCTGCAGTCGCGACCGCAGTCACTGCGACCGTCGCTGCTCTTTTATCCGGCCCGGCCCAGGCCGCGGCAGGTGACCCGATCCGAATCGGCTTCCTGACCGTCAAATCCGGCGCACTCGCCGCCGGCGGCAAGCAGATGGAAGACGGCTTGCAACTCTTCCTGAAAGAGCACAACAACATGATTGCCGGCCGCAAGGTCGAACTGTTCGTTGCCGACAGCGCTGGCCAACCGGCCATCACGAAGACCAAGATGCAGGAACTGGTCGAAAAAAATAACGTGCAGGTGATCATCGGCCCGCTTGCCGCCTTCGAGGCATTGGCCGTCGACGACTACATCCGCAAGGCGCAGATCCCGGTGATTTCGCCGTCGGCCGCAGCCGAAGACCTGACCCAGCGCAAGCCTAATCCGTGGTTCGTGCGTGCGGTCGGTACCTCGGCCCAGCCGACCCAGCCGTTCGGCGAATACGCGGCACGCGAACTCAAGTACAAGCGCATCGCCATCATTGGCGACGACTTTTCATTTGGGCATGAAGGCGTGGCCGGTTTCCAGCGCACCTTTGAAGAAAACGGTGGCAAGGTGGTGCAGAAATTGTGGTCGCCACTGAACGTGGCCGACTACGGCACCTATATCGGTCAGATCAATCCGACGGTCGATGCGGTTTTCGTCAGCTTTGCCGGCGGCAATGGTCTGAAATTCATCAAGCAGTACAACGAATACGGCCTCAAGGGCAAGATCCCGCTGCTCGCTTCGATGACCGCAGTCGACGAAGGCATCCTGAAATCGATGGGCGATGAAGCGCTCGGCGTGATCTCGGCGGGCTGGTACACCGCCGCCATCGACAACCCGGCCAACAAGCATTTCGTCGAAGGCATGAACCGCGAGTACAAACAGGATCCCGGCTATTACGCGCTGGGTGCTTACAGTGCCGCGCTGATCCTCGAGCAGGCGCTGAAAACCATCAGCGGCAAGATCGAAGACAAGCCTGCTTTCATGGCGGCATTGCGCAATGTCGAAGTGGCGGGTGATCCGCGCGGCATGCTCAAGCTTGATGCGCTCGGTAATCCGATCATGAATGTCTACATCCGCAAGGTCGAGCGCAAGGGCGGCAAGCTGGTCAACAGCATCATCAAAACCTATCCCGATGTCTCGCAATTCTGGACTTACAACCGCAAGGACTTCCTGGCTGCGCCGGTGTACTCCCGTGACAACCCTGTCGCCGTCAACCTGGAAAAATAATCGTGTCATTCTGGCTGATCCAAAGTCTTAACAGCCTTGCGCTGGGCGGTGTGCTGTTCACGCTGGCAGCGGGTTTTTCGCTGATCTTCGGGCTGATGCGCATCGCCAATCTGTCGCATGGTGCTTACTTCATGCTCGGCGCGTATGTCGGCTTGAGCGTGATCAACCACGGTCATAGTTTTTTGGTGGCGCTGCTGGCCGCAGGGTTAGCTGTCGGTGTACTGGGCGCGGTAGTCGAGCGACTGGTACTGCGTCGGCTCGCTGGCAACAGCCTCGGCCAGGTCCTGGCCACGCTGGGGATTGCCTTCATCATTGCCGATTTCAGCCTGTGGGTCTGGGGCGGCGATCCGCAACCGGTCAGTGCACCGGATTTTCTGGCTGGTTCGACGCGGCTGTTCGGGCAAGTGTTTCCGCTGTACCGGGTTGGTGTGGTGGGCTTTGCGATTTTGCTGGCGATCAGCCTGTGGCTGCTGCTCGACAAGACCCGGCTCGGCATGATGATTCGCGCCAGCGTCGATGACATGCAGATGGCACGCGGCATCGGTATTCCGGCCTCGCGCCTGTTCACCATTGTGTTCTGTCTCGGTACGGCGCTCGCCGGTATCGGCGGCGTGATTGCTGCGCCCATCCTGTCGGTGTATCCGGGCATGGACAGCGACATGCTGCCACTGGCGCTGGTGGTGGTGATTCTGGGCGGTCTCGGCAGTCTGGCCGGCGCCTTCATCGGCAGCTTCGTGATCGGCTTCATCTACAGCTTTGGCCAGGCACTGTTCCCCGACCTGGCTTACATCATTCTGTTCCTGCCGATGGTCGTGATTCTGGCGGTGCGTCCGCGTGGCTTGTTCGGAAGGATTGCGGCATGAAGCGCATCGTACTTCTTGTGTTCATCGTATTGCTGGCGATCATGCCGTGGCTGACCGGCAGCGACTATTACACCAACCTGGCCAGCCAGGTACTGATCGCTGCGCTGTTTGCGTTAAGCCTGAATCTGCTGGTTGGCTATGCCGGGCTGACCTCGCTCGGTCATGCCGGCTTCCTCGGACTGGCGGCGTATTCGAGTGCCTGGCTGATGCTCAATTTGCAGTGGGACCACGCGTCGGCGGCAGCCGCAGCGCTGGCTGGATCGACCGTCGTGGCGGCCTTATTCGGACTCATCGCGCTGCGCGCCAGCGGCATCAGCTTCCTGATGATTACGCTGGCACTGGGCCAGATCCTGTGGGGCATTGCGTATCGCTGGGCGGGTGTTACCGGTGGTGACAACGGCTTGTCCGGCATCACCCGGCCGCATCCGTTCGGGCTGGACCTGGGGCCGGCCAGCCATTTTTATTACTTCACGTTGCTGGTGTTCCTGCTGGTCTGGGCGCTCATGGCGTTGTGGGTGCGCTCGCCGTTTGGTGCCAGTATCCGCGGCACGCGTGACCAGCCGCGCCGCATGAGCGCGCTCGGATTCAATGTCTGGCTGATTCGCTGGATCACCTTCACGATCAGCGGATTTTTCGGTGCCGTGGCGGGCCTGATGTACGTGTATTACCAGCAGTTCATCAGCCCGCACAGCCTGTCACTGGCCAACTCGGCCGAGATGCTGCTGATGGTCATTGCTGGCGGACCGGCGACACTGGCCGGACCGGTGGTCGGTGCCGCGCTGGTGGTCCTGCTCAAAAATATCGCCAGCGGTTACACCGACCGCTGGATCATGCTGCTGGGTTTCGTATTCCTGTTCATCGTCTTGTTTGTACCGAACGGCATTGTGCCGGGTATCGCCAAGCGCTGGCAACAGCGCCGTAACAAGGAGTCCGCATGAATCCCGTGCTGGAACTGTCCGGCCTGAACAAGGCTTTCGGTGGCTTGCATGTCACGCGCGGTGTCGACCTGCGGGTCGAGCAAGGCGAGCGGCATTTGCTGATTGGCCCGAACGGAGCCGGCAAGACGACGCTGTTCAATCTGATTGCCGGTGATTTCTTGTCCGACAGCGGCCGTATCCGCCTGCTCGGCAGCGATGTCACACGCCTGTCCGCCGCACGTCGGGCGCAGGGCGGGTTGGCACGTACCTATCAGATCGTCACGCTGTTCGGCAAGGACACGCTGTTGCATAACGTGATGCTGGCGTTGCTCGGCAAATCGGTGCGGCGCTGGCATCACTGGGGCAGCCTGTCCGGTGAGCGGGAGATGACGGCGCGTGCCCACGCCATATTGGATTCGGTTGGTCTCGGTCACAAGGCCCTGCTGCCGCTACAGCAAACCTCGTATGGCGAAAAGCGCCGGCTGGAAATTGCGATGGCGCTGGCGCAGGAGCCGCAAGTCCTGCTGCTCGACGAGCCGCTGGCCGGCCTGTCGGCCGAAGAGCGCGAGACAATCCAGCAATTACTTGGCCAGATTGACCGCAAAATTACCATCATCATGATTGAACACGACATGGAGGTGGCACTGGCGTTCGCCGACCAGATCACGCTGCTGCACTATGGCGAAGTGATTCTGGCAGGCACCCGCGAGCAAGTCGTCAACGATCCGCGCACCCGGGAGATTTACCTTGGCCACTAACCTGCTCGAACTCGATCAACTCAATGTGTTCTACGCCGACAGTCATGTGCTGCACGATGTTTCGCTAACGCTGGCACGAGGCAAGGTGCTGGCGCTACTGGGTCGCAACGGTGCCGGAAAATCCACCTGCATCAGCGCCATCGCCGGTTTCGTGCCGCCGCGCTCGGGCCGTGTGCTACTGGACGGGTTCGATCTCGCCCGCTGCACGCCGGAACAGATCAGCCATGCCGGCATTGGTCTGGTGCCGCAGGGACGGCGCATTTTCGGCAGCCTCAGCGTGCGTGAAAATTTGCTGGTGGCGGCACGCAAGCACACCCCTGCCGGTCGGCGTTGCTGGAGCTGCGACGACGTCAACGCCATTTTCCCGCGCCTGCGCGAACGCCAGCACCAGCTTGCTTCCAGCCTGTCGGGTGGCGAGCAGCAAATGCTGGCGATCGGTCGGGCACTGATGACCAATCCGTTAGTGCTGCTGCTCGATGAGCCGTCCGAAGGGCTGGCGCCGCAAATTGTGCGCGAGGTCGGTGATGTGCTTGAACAGCTCAAGAGCCAGATTGCGATCCTGCTGGTCGAACAGAATCTCGGCCTGGCCATGAAAGTGGCCGACGACGTGGTACTGCTCAATACCGGTCGCGTCGTGTTTGCCGGCAGTGGTGACGAGTTTCGGCACCAGCAGTCGCAATTGCAATCTCACCTCGGCATTACCTGAGAAGGACTCATCATGGAATTCACGCAAAAATTCGCCACCGTCGGCAACACTACGTTGCGCTACATCGACGAAGGCAGCGGTCCGGCTGTCGTGCTGATCCACGGACTGGCCGGGGACTTCAGTGCATGGCTGGCGCAAATCGAACTGTTGCGGCATTCGTACCGGGTCATTGCGTTCGACAATCGTGGTGCCGGGCAAAGCACGCAGATTGACGAACCGGTCAGCACCGCTGATCTGGCGCGCGACACGCTCGGGCTGATGGATTATCTGCAAATCGCCAGTGCCCACGTCGTGGGCCGCTCGATGGGTGGTGCCGTGGCACAGCAGATGGCATTGCTGGCACCGCCGCGGGTCTTGTCGATGGTGTTGTGCGCGTCGTTTGCGCGGCTCGACCCGCTCGGGCGACGGGTATTGCTCAACATGCGTGATGCGCTTGAATGGCGCATGAACTGGGCCGATCATGCGCGGCATTCGGTGCAGAACTTTGTCTCGGCGGATTTTTTCAACCAGCAACCCGAACGGGTCGCCGCCATCGAACGGCTGATCGGCGGCGAAACCCGCTTGCCGGCCTGCTACATTCGCCAGAACACGGCGTGTCAGGAACACGATACCTTGCCTGAACTGGCGCGTATTCACCAGCCAGTGCTGGTCATGGCCGGTGCCAGTGATCCGATTTGCTCGCTGACTGCCACGGGCTGGTTGGGCGCTGGCTTGCCGAATGCCCGCACCGAGATTTTCGACAACGCCAGCCATTTCTTCTTGATGGAACAGCCCGAGCGCTTCCAGCAATTGTTGTTAATCTGGCTAGGACAAAATGCCTAGTTACAGCGCTTGTGTAATACCACTCGCTAGCTGAGAATAGGGTTCGGTTTAAAAACTACCCTACGCGAGTCTGCAATGCTGATGTCCACAATTTCCAATCGTTTTGCCCACCAGTTGCTTGATGCGCGAGCCGGCTCGGCGCTGATGCCGCGTCTGTCGCAAGATACGGAACTATCGATGGCCGATGGCTATGAAGTCGCCAAGCGCATCCTCGATATCCGCATCGCCGAAGGCGAACAGCCAGTCGGTCGCAAGATCGGCTTCAATAACCGCAAGGTCTGGAGCAAATTTCGCAGTGCCGGTCCGATCGATGCGCCTATCTGGGCCACCATCTACGATTCAACCGTCCGCTACGCCAGCGACAACCGTGCGCTCCAGAGTCTTGTCGGGGCCGTGCAACCGCGTCTCGAACCGGAAATTGTCTTCAAGTTGCGCAAGGCACCTGCAAAAAGTGCGACGCTAGCCGAGTTGGCCAGTTGTATCGAATGGATGGCGCATGGTTTTGAAATTGTGGTCTGCCCGTTTGCCAACTGGCAGTTTGAACCAGCCGATGCAGTGGCTGCGTTTGGCCTGCATGGCTCGCTGATCATTGGTGAGCCGCACATTTTGTCAGAAGCCTCGCGTCGCAATCTGGCACAGGTACTGACTGACTCCAGCATCTCCTTGTCGTCCGATTGTGGTGAAGGATTTTCATTGCGCGGAGCCGGTTTCGGTGCCGACGTGCTCGATAGCCCGGTGCATGCGCTGATGCATCTGCACAAGCTGTTGCAGACGCAGCCTGAGTTCGCGCCGCTGGCCGCCGGGGAAATTATCACGACCGGTACCTGGACCGATGCGTATCCGATCGCTGCGGGCGAAACCTGGACGACCGCATTTTCCGGCGTCAGTCTGCCTGGCCTGACGGTCGCTTTCGTCTGATCGAAGCGATCAGCGCTTGGTAAATACCAGGTCCCAGACGCCGTGGCCGAGTTTCAGGCCACGGTTCTCGAACTTGGTCACCGGACGGTAATCCGGACGCGACGCATAGCCATCGGACGTATTGGCCAGCGTCGGCTCCGTACCGAGCACCTCGAGCATCTGCTCTGCATACTCTTGCCAGTCGGTCGCGCAATGCAGATAACCGCCCGGTGCAATCCGGGAAGCCAGCAAAGCCACCAGCGGTGATTGCAGCAGGCGACGCTTGTTGTGCCGGGCCTTGTGCCACGGGTCCGGAAAAAACACGTGGGCACCCGCCAGCGACAGCGGCGCGATCATGTGCGTGAGCACTTCGACGGCGTCATGCTGGATCAGACGCAGATTGGTCAGTTCCTGTTCGCCGATCAACTTGAGCAAGCTGCCCACGCCTGGCGTGTGGACTTCAACGCCAACGAAATTTTTCTCGGGCATCAGTGCCGCAATCTTCGCGCTGGTTTCGCCCATTCCAAAACCGATTTCAAAAATGACCGGCGCAGCGCGCCCGAAAGTCTGTGCCAGATCTAGCGGGGCCTTTTCATACGGGATGCAAAATTGCGGACCGAGTGTCTCGATGGCGCGTGCCTGGGCGGTCGATAACCGGCCGGCTCGGGTGACGAAGCTGCGGATGCGGTGTTCGGTGGGATCGTAGAACATGGGTTTGCGAGTATCGGTCATGCGGGACTGCCTGTCGGTCGATGTGGATGGGTGCAAATAAAAAAGGCACCGTGGGGCGGTGCCTGGTTCATTCGTGATGCGTTCGTGATGCGTCCGTACTGGAGCGGGTGAAGGGAATCGAACCCTCGTCGTAAGCTTGGGAAGCTTCTGCTCTACCATTGAGCTACACCCGCGAAGGCTCGATTGTACTTGGATTCGGGTCGGACTTGTGTCCAGATTCGTGTCCAGATTCGCGCCCGGATGCAGGCGTGATTCTGATTGACCCGACATCTCACAGGACTTCGATGATTGCCGCTGCACGGCTGCAAGCAGAATGTCGCCACCGTCGGGACGCAGTATTACAAGAACGCCGGCTACAACCGCTGGGCCGATACCAACAACATGATCGTGCTGTATCCGCAAGCCAGTCCGACGTCGGCCAATCCGAACGGTTGCTGGGACTGGTATGGCTACGACGACGTGAATTTCCCTGCCAAGAGTGGTGGCCAGATGGTGGCGATCAAGACCATGATCGATCGCATCACCAGCGGCAATGCCTATGCGGTCAACTCGAACCAGTACCTGGGTTATTACTCAATCTATGCGTACACCGACGTGCGCAACACGTCGAACGGGTATTACGCCTACGGCAGCTGTACCTGACGGAGTCGTCTGATTAACAGGCGCTACAGCCAATCCTGTACGCGTCAGTAGCGCTGTTTGACTGAAATATAGTCATTCCTCCCACGATATTTCATATCGTCGTACCATACGTCCCCGCATACAGCGCCAGCAGAGATTGGCCTGTGCGGAAAGCAGGCGTCAGCGGCGATCCCTTTGTCCTCCCGGGCCAATTCACACTGACTTTGACAGGTTAATTTTCCGGGTGAACATTCGTCCATGACAGACGCAAAACCAATCGATATCGTCTACCTGTGGGTAGACGGCAATGATCCTGCCTGGCGGCGCAAGCGTCATCGCGCTGCCGAAAAACTCAGTACTCGCCATCGTGACGCAATCGCCGTGTACGGCAATGTCGAGGGACGATTCCGTGACAATGACGAGTTGCGTTATAGCCTGCGTGCACTGGAGCGTTTCTTTCCGGAGCATGGTCATGTCTATATCGTTACCGATGGGCAGAGTCCGGCCTGGCTGCGGCCATCGGCCAGGGTCACCATCGTCGACCACGCGTCACTGATTCCGGCGACGTCGCTGCCGACCTTTGATTCCGGCAATATCGAGTCCTACATTCATCGCATTCCCAACCTGTCCGAACGCTTCATTTATCTCAATGACGACGTGTTCTTTGGTGCGCCGGTCCACGTCAGTGACTGGTTTGATGACAACGGTATTTGCGTCGCCTGGTCCGACGAGCCGGCCGTGACCAACGAGCCATTGCGCCAGGATGCCACGTCGCTCGACAATGCCTGCCGGTTGTCGCACCAGTGGCTGGCGGCACGGCACATCGGTGCGTACCAGCATACGTTCCGGACCTTCGCCCATTCGCCACGACCGATGCTGCGTTCGATGATGGTTGCACTCGAAGAGGCCGCACCCGACCTGTTTGCGATGGTGCGCTCGACCACGTTCAGAACCTGGGACAAACCGACCATCGTGTCGGACTTCGTGATGCGCTGGGCGCTGGCACACGGACAGGCTACCGTGCGCGATTACAGCCACCTGTATATTTCAACCGGCGAAGCGGATCAGTTGCAGCAAATTGAACAGCTCGTCGCCCAAGCCGGTTCGGTGGACTTTTTCTGTATCAACGACACCACCGACGATGCGCAACCGCACGATCCGCGTCTGGTCCGGGTGCGCGCCGCCTTGCAGCAAATCTTGCCGCAGGCTTCGCCGTTTGAGCGTGTGTCGGTTGTCGATGCCCTGCGGCGCTGGCATCCGCGTGTCGATGACCATGCTGCTGCCGCGCAGAGTAATCCGGGTGAGCAGCGTGCGCGTCAATCGCTGACGATCTCGGGTGAGGCAGAAATCGTTTAAGCAGTTGACTCCGCCTGCCGCCAGAGCGCGACGCAGGCAACGCTTTTTCTGACAGCGAGGGTGGGCAGGAATGGAGGCATTCTGTTGATGCGTCGCAGCGTCAGTTACGCCGCGAACGTGCAGGATCAGTCCCGCTTTGTGCTAGCCTTCGCACATGTACCAGCCATTCTTTCAGCTCAGCCAGCCCCCCTTTTCGATCGCCCCTGATCCGCGCTACCTGTTCATGAGCGAGCGTCATCGCGAAGCGCTGGCACACCTGGTGTTCGGTCTCAAGGGGGGTGGCGGTTTTGTCTTGCTGACGGGCGAAATCGGTGCCGGAAAAACCACGGTGTGCCGCCTCTTCCTCGAGCAGATTCCCGCCCGCTGCAACGTCGCTTATCTGTTCAATCCGAAACAATCGGTGACCGAATTGCTGCAGTCGATCTGCGACGAATTCAATATCAAGGTCAGCCCGCGCAATCAGGCCGCCGTCACCGTCAAGGACTTCATTGATCCGCTCAATACCTTTTTGCTGCGCACCCACGCGGTCAAACAGAACAACATCCTGATCATCGACGAAGCGCAAAACCTGTCGGCCGATGTCCTCGAACAATTGCGCTTGCTGACCAACCTCGAAACCAACGAACGCAAGCTGCTGCAAATTATCCTGATCGGCCAGCCTGAGTTACGCACGATGCTCGATCGTCCCGAGCTCGAACAATTGGCGCAGCGGATCATCGCGCGCTTTCACCTGGCCGCGTTGTCCGAAAGGGAGACCGCGCAATACATTGCACATCGGCTGGCGGTTGCCGGTGGTCGCAACGAACCGTTGTTCAGCGAGCGGGCGATGCGCCGGATTCATCAGTGCGCACGCGGCATTCCGCGCCGGATCAACCTGCTGTGCGACCGTGCACTGCTCGGTGCCTATGCTACCGGCCTGCGTCGGGTCGATGTGGCCATCATCGACGAGGCGGCGCGCGAAGTATTCCGGCTTGACGGTGCCGGTGCGTCGGCCAGTACGCAGCGCTGGCGTTCCGCGCTGGCCGGTGGTGTGGCTGGCGTCGTGTTGCTGGGTGGGGTGCTGCTGGGCTACAACCGGTTTGCCGCCGTGCCGGTCAAGGCGGCGGCGCTAGGTCCGGTCCGTGCTGCGACTGCTGTTTCTGCTGCCGCCGTGCCGCCGGTGCCGGCAAACCAGTCGGCCGGTGTGCCGCGTGTTGCCAGCAGTGCGGCGCGCGATTTGCCAGCGGCTTACCAGCGGCTCGCCAGGCTCTGGCAGGTAACCCTTGCCGATGGCGACGCCTGCAACGCGCTACAAAAAGAAAATGTCTACTGTTTTGACGGACGTGGCCTGACCGACCTGCGCCAGCTCGACCGGCCCGCGATCCTGACCTTGAATGATGACGATGGCAAAGACTACTACGCGGTACTGACCGGCTTGAACGCCACGAATGCGAGCCTGCAGATTGACGGCATCGCTGATACGGTGAGCCTCGCGGTGCTGGCGCGGCGCTGGAATGGCGATTTCCGAACGCTATGGCGCGGTCCCGCCGGCTATCGCACATCGGTCTCTCCAGGAACCCGCGGCCCGGTGGCAGACTGGCTCGCTGCGCAGTTGGCCGCAGTCGATGGCGTGCCCACACCACCGGACGGCATGGTGGTCGACGAGCGGCGGGTGCGGCGTTTCCAGCTGATGCAGGGACTCAAACCGGATGGCATCGCCGGCCCGCAAACGCTGATGCGGCTGGCCAGCGCGGCAGGACTGGTCGAGCCGCGTTTGCAATCCCTTTCTGTCGCAGCAAGGAAATAAGCCAATGTCCATGATTCTCGAGGCGCTCAAGAAAGCCGATGCCGAACGTCAGTTGGGCGAATTGCCCGGCCTGCATACTTCCAGCTGGCCCGGCGCGGTGCCGGTACGGCGAGCGGACCTGTGGCGGCGTCGTTCGACCTGGCTGGTTCTGGCGGTGCCGGTCCTGGTACTGGCGGGATTGTTCTGGCTGAGAGGGTACGACGCGCCGCCGCCCCGTATTGCGCAGCAGCCGCAGCCGGCACCTGCCGTGATCCCGGCAATGGTCATGCCGCCGCCGCTGGCCAGCAACGATGTCGCCATGCCGCCGCCACTGCCGAAGGGAATAACCAAAGACCGACGCGCAGCGACGTCCGTTTCGCCCGAACGCAAGGACGCAACAGCACTTCCGCGTCAGCCCGCCGGTCGCTTGCTGACGCTGGCGACGTTGCCGGCCAACCTGCAGAGCGAGTTGCCGACACTGAGTATCGGTGGCTCGATGTATTCCGATAATCCGGCCGAACGCATGCTGCTGATCGACAAACGGCTGTTGAAGGAAGGCGAAGAAATCTCGCCAGGGCTGGTGCTCGACAGCATTTTGCCCAACGGAGCGATCCTGCGTTACAAGGGATTGAGGTTTCAGCTGACACAGTAATTTGCAGAAAACAACTACACAACGTGCTTAGCGGAGGCCTTCGTCGACGCGAGGCGGGCTGATGTCGCGGTTAAATGATTTGTTGAAACGGTTCGTTGAAACGGAACCTTTTTTTTGGTGAAGTCACTGAGTAGAGCACTTATCTGTCAGCGCCATGCAGTGGAATGGTGTCGGATGAGGCCGCTTCTCACTACTAACCGTCCAGAACACCATGAATCTGAATCCAGCAGATGGCAATCTGCATCCGAATCGCTCACCGGATCGCCCGCCGATTGAGCAACCTGCTTCATCTGCTGCGGCAGCAGCTGACAATCCGGCACTCGCCGTGCCGCAAGAAGCTCAGGCGCAAGGTGCGCGCAAGCGACCTGCTGCTGTGTTTCAGACGGAGCAACGTGGCATGTTGGTTGCCGCTGGCGATCTGGACAAGCTTGATGACAATGGTTGGGCACCGCTGCACCATGCCATCTACAGAAGAGACAGGAAAGAAGTCCGACGCCTGTTGCGCTTGCGTGCCAATCCCGATCTGGCAACGTCGGTTGGCATGACGCCGCTCATGTTTGCCGTTCAGGCCGGACATTGCGAACTCATCAAGATGCTGCTTGATACCGGCAGAGTGCAGTGCAATGCGATCGATACATATGGTTGCACGGCATTACATAGCGCAGCAAAAATAGGCAATACAGAAATCATCGATTTGTTGCTCAAAGCGGGAAGTGCGATGGAGGCTGTCACGCCCGAAGGATTAAATGCGCTGCATTGCGCCACCATGTTCGGCCATGCCGGTGCCGTCTCGATGCTCATGGAGAGAAGTGCCGGTCAATTGAATATTCAAGCATCGATGCTCGGCTGGGACGCGCTGCATATAGCGGCCCACCAGGGCAATCATGAGGTGGTCGCAGCGTTGGTTGCTCACGCCGGCGTCGACGTCAACCGGACAACCTCCAGCGGTAACACGGCGCTGCGCATGGCAGCTATCGAAGGGCATGGCCTTGCTGTCCGCGCACTGCTTGATGTGCCGGATATTGCGCCTGATGCACGCAGTGAGCTTGGTGAATCCGCCCTCCACTGTGCCGTTCGTGTTGGTGCGGAAGACGTCGTCGTGGCACTCGTTGGGGCGCGCGGTGTCGACGTCAACGCGGTAACCAATGAGGGTGAAAGCGCCCTGCATCTGGCGATTAATGCCGATCACCTCACGATAGTGGACCAACTGCTCGCGTCCCCGCACCTTGATGTCAACCTGGCGACGCCGTCAGGGATGACCGCATTGTCGATGTGCACCGGATTAATGGAAAATTTGCCGCGCGAGGAAGCGGCACTCAGGCTACTTGCGCATCCCGATATCGATCCGAACGGAGCAATTTTTTTGCTGGATTCAACGCGCGTGATCGACCATTTCCGCAGCAAGGCGCAAGCGCCCTCGACCATGTCGGAGGCAGATTTCCTGGTGCAGGAACTGGAGCGCTGGACCTGTTTCAAGCCATCGAACGGCGTGTCAAACCGGTTCCTGAGCAGCGCAACCAATTCCCTGCTTGGCGACAAGCTACATCACCAGCGCAGCGGTGAGTCATTGTCGTTGGTTGCGCGGCGCGACCATTGCGTCAAGGACGCGGCGTTCCGGCTGACGCTGGCACTGGAGCAGTTGTTGCAGTTTTATGGACGGTGCAGCAAGAGTGCACGTCTCGTCGCGCAACGATTGCTGGCCGTTGCGCCGCGAGAACCAACCACTGCGGGTGCCGAACCACTGCCTGATGATCATTACCATAATCAGTTCATTCTTGACGGCATTGCCTATTCGCGTGATGAAATTGAAGACATGGCATTTGGGCGCGGGCGCTATGCACTGGATGCCGAGATAGATCAGATCGCGCACGCAAATTGGGCTGCCAATGTGCATCAAGAAGGATTCCTGCTTCGTGGCCGCGATATTCTCGAGCGTCTCGCGCAGTCGAGCGGGGCGACCGAATTGACGATGGACGAGGCGATCGCGCCTGTGCAGCGCCATATCCGAGCGCTGGCATCGGATCGCGACGCGCAAGCGCAGATAAGCCTTTTCCTGTTCCAGGCCGCGTCACTCCAGCCGGATCTGACGCCGCAGGATCTCAAGCAACAGGTGGCAAACTGGGTAGTCGCGCAGCCGGAGCCGCAGCGAGCACGGCTGCAGGGGGCCTGGCGCGGCGCGATGATCCATCTTGGCTTGGAGCAGGTTTTGTCGCAGGATGGCGAGGTCAACGAAGGTGGCCTGATCACCAGCGCACCCAGAACACTTCATCTGATGCAGTCCTACATCCTGCAGCAATCCGCACTGCCGGATCGGCAGGTCGTTGCCCTGCAACTGCAGGATGCCGTGCTTGAGCGTCTGGTCGATATCGGTAGCGAGTCACGGGTCTGCAATACGGGTTGCGTGCAGCGACTGCTCGATGCGGCTGCCGGTGTCGATGAAAACCTGATGGCGCGCGAGCCGCATGATCGGGCTATTTTTGACGAGATCCTGCACATCGGCAGTGTGGTCAACCGGGCCTTCGACGTGCATTGCAAGGAAGGCGAGCAGGCCATCGTGACCGATGAAGACCAGCGCAATTACGATGCGCTGTCAGGCGAGGTGCGCAAGGATATTTTGCGCGCCACGACGATCGATGATCTGATCAGACGCCGTGGCTGGTCGCGTCCCAAGGTCGAAACGCAGCTCAATGCGGTACTCGATGGGCTGTAACGATGGACCACCCTGCACAAGAGGGCTGCCCGGCGTCAGCCGCCCGCTACCTTGTCAAACGCATAGCGCACACCCAGCCAGAACAGGCGCGGGGCACCGGGGGCATAAAACGTCGAATGCTGTGACGGATAGCCGTCGGCAGCCGATCCGCCGAGCGGCCGCGCAACAAAATTACCGCTGCCATCGAAGCCTGTTGTGCCCAGTTGCGCCGCCGTGTTGTAGCGCGTGTCGAAGACGTTATTGATCTGGCCGATCAACTGCAACTGCGGTGTCACCGCATAGTTCGCACCGAGGTTGAAGATCGCATAACCGGCACTGTGGCCCTGCCCGAGATAGGTCGTGCCATCGGGCTGGTGGCCACTGTTTTCATTGCCGCGTGCCAGCGCGCCGGCCATCGCCACCATGTTGCTGTTGATGTTGAAGTGGGGCGTGACGGCATAGTCGGCCGACAGCTTGAGCAGTTGGCGCGGGATCAGCGGGATGCGGTCGCCGGGGCGGATCGTGATCACGCCATCGACGCCGGGCCTGCCGGCGGTAGCCGTGTCATTGCTACTGTTGCTACTGCCGTTGACGCTCTCGCTGCTCTGGTAGGTGGCATCGAGCAGCGTGTATTGCGCGCCTAGGGTCATCTTGCCGAGCTTGCCGCTCAAGCCCAGTTCGACTCCCTTGCGCTGGGTCTTGCCGAAGTTCTTGAAGTAGCCGTAGCCGGCCTGGTTGTCCGCCACAAACAGAATGTCATTGCGGTTTTCGGCATGGAACACGCCGGCATTCCATTGCAGATTACCGGCCACGCTGCCGCGCAGTCCGGCTTCGGCGGTGCGGGTGACGACCTGATTCAACGGTGGATCGCCGGCCATCGCATTGGGCAATTTGCAGGGCTGGTCCGGATTGGCGCAACCGAGTTCGATCGCGGTCGGCGCGCGACTGCTTTCATTGAGGCCGGCGTAGACGTTAAGGGCGGCGGTCGGACTCCAGGTCAGGCCGATGGCCGGATTGAAGCGCGAGAATTTGTGGTCGCCGCTGAGCGAAGCCGGATCACCATCGGCATGCAGCGCATCGCGATTGCGGATCGTCGTCGTGTTGTAGCGCCCGGACAGGGTCAGGTGCAACTGGTCGCGGAACGACATCGTGTCGCTGGCAAACACGCTCCAGGTACGGATGCGGCCGGACAGGTCGACCCGCGTGTCGTATGGCACACCATCGACGGTGCCGCCGCTGATGCCATCGCCGAACGCATTGACGCCAGTGATGCTGTGGTCCGGATTGATATAACCGAGTTGCGACGATTGCGAAAACTGCACGCGGCTCGCGTCATAGCCGGCACCGGCGACGAACTGGTTGCGCTGACCGGCCAGCGTGCCAAACCATGTCAGCTGTCCCGAGGCACCGTAGTTTTGCTGTGCGCTCTGGCTGCGGTTGATCAGGCCATTGCATTTTTCGGCCGGCTCGTCGTGCTGCAAGCTTTGCGCGATGCAGGTCCAGTACGGAAACGGCGTGTTGGCAGTCGTCGCACCGCTGGCCGGAAAGCCACGGTAACCGGCTGCGCTCAGCGCCGCCTGGTCGGCAGCCGACGGCTGCACGATAGCCTGACCCATCGCCCCTTCATTGATATCGCCGTTGTAGGTCGAGGTACGGAGATCGCGGTAATACACGTTGCCGGAAAACTGCAGTGCGTCATTGACGCTGTGGCTGCCGGTGAGGTTGAGCAGCGTCGAGCGGTTTTGCGTGATGTCGGGACTGGTGTAGACGCTGGCGCGGTCAGTCCCCAGCAAGCGCTGTTCCTGCAGACCGTTGCCGTTCAATCGGGTGTCGGCATGCGACAGGCTCAGCTTCAGATCGGTGTCGGCATTGCGCCAGCCCAGCTTGCTGAATAACTGTTTGACGTCCGAAGGCGACGTGGCGCGCCAGCCATCTTCACGAAACAGGTTGGCGTCGACGTACCAGCTCAGGCCTTTGTCATTGAAGCCGCCATGTTCAAATTCCAGTGCACGCCGGTTATTGCTGCCAGCCGTGACTTGCAGGTCGGTGCCCGGATCGCTGCGGCCATCCTTGGTCTGTATCGAGATCGCACCCCCCAGCGTATTGAGGCCAAACAGCGGATTCGAGCCCGGCATCAGCGTCATCGACGAGATTGCCCCGCTCGGAATCAAATCCCAGCTGACCACGTCGCCAAACGGCTGGTTCATGCGCACGCCATCCATGTAGACCGACATGCCTTGCGGCGTGCCGAGCAAGGGCGAGGCCGTGTAGCCGCGATAGCTGACATCCATCTGGAACGGATTACCCTGCATCTCATTGACGTGCACGCTGCCGAGACGCCGATTCATGAAGTCGCTCAGATCGAGCGCGCCGCTAGTGGCAATGTCACCTTTGCGGGCAACTTGTACCGGGGCGGCGATTTCATTGCGCGCCTGTCCCAGGCCGGGCAGTGGCGTGATGCCGATGACTTCGACGGCAGCCAATTGCTGCTTGGCGGTGGGCGGTTCCTGCTGCGCAAAAGCGGCGGAACTCAATGCCGCGGACAAGGCCAGCAGGCCGCGCTTGAGGGGAAATGGGTGCACAAAGTCTCCGGGATTTTTTCTGGTGGCCGGTCTGAAGCCGGTGTTGCTCCGAGTATAGTCGTGGCTTCCCGCCGAGCACGGGATAACGTCACGCCAAACACGGGAAAAATTCCCTCCATGACGCCGTCGCCGGGGACGAAACAACGCATTGAGACAGGAACAACGATGGATTTGAGACGACGGTTAGTCGGTTACCTTGGCGCGCTGTTGCTGGGACTGTTGCTGGTGATGGTGCTGATCAGTCTGCTGTCGCTGCGCAAGGATGTGCGCACGGAAGTGGCCGCCTCGGAACAACTGGTAGAAGTCTTGCTGGCTGCCGGCCAGATCGCGTCCGACTTGCCACCGGAAGCCGCTGCCGCGCGTCTGGCGACGATTCTTGCGAGCAGTCAATTGCGCCACCTCAGCATCAGTCAGGTCGATGCCGCAGCACCAGCCGAACGCAGCGCGATGAGCCGTCAGCTGGCTCTCTTGCTAGGCATCGTGCCGGTCGGAGACACCGGCAATCTGGTGCAGTTGGGCAGCCAGCGCTTGCGCATTGCGCCCGATCCTTCATCAGAAATGGAAGAGCGTCTCGTCGACACGATACGACTGCTGGTCACACTGCTGTTCTTTTCCGGTGCCACGTTGCTGGTCGCCTGGTGGGCCGCACATCGCGCACTGATGCCGGTACGCGAACTCGAAGCCGGGTTGCAGCGGCTGGCGCGTGGCGACGCCGATGCCGCCTTGCCCCACTTCGCGTTGCGCGAATTCAGCCGCGTCGCCGGTGCCATCGATGCGCTGGCAGCAGCACTGGCCCACGCGCAGGACACCCAGCGACAACTCTCGCGCCAGTTGATCCAGGTGCAGGAAGATGAACGTCGCACCTTGGCGCGCGATCTGCACGACGAGATGGGCCAGACACTGACCGCCATCAGCGTCACGGCAACCTACTTGCAACGCAACGCGCAGCAACTGGCCGCCAGCCAGATCATCGATTGCGCGCAAGAGCTGCGTCGCGATGTCCGTACCAGCGGCGCGCAATTGCGCGCGATGCTGATGCAATTGCGACCGCACGGCCTGGACGGTCCCGGCCTGACGAGCGCGTTGCGCGAGCTGGTCGGCAGCTGGCAGCAGCGTGAATCGGGCATCGCTTTCGCGCTCATACTGCCGGCACCGCTGCCACTGTTGGCCGACGAGGCGGGTGTCGTGTTGTACCGGGTCGTGCAGGAAGCGCTGACAAATGTCGTGCGACACAGCGCGGCCAGTCAGTGTACGGTGACGATTGCCGCGCAGGGCGGCCAACTGCGTGTGCAGATCGACGATGATGGCGGTGGTCTGGTCGCGGACGCGCCGCACCGCGGCGGTCTGCTCGGCATTGCCGAACGCTTGCTGATGGTCGGCGGCAATCTGCAGATCGTGCCCCGTCAGCCGCACGGCCTGAGCCTGCAAATTCGCCTGCCGCTACCCGAACTTCATTCAGAGGAAACCCCATGAACGAGCCCACCCTGCGCATCATCCTGGTCGATGACCACGCCAGCGTGCGTGACGGTTATCGTCGCCTGCTCGACGCCGAACCCGGCCTGCAGGTCGTTGGTGTCGCCGCCCGCGCCGACGAGGCCAATGCGCTGGTTGCGCAGGTTGAGGCCGATGTTGCGCTGGTCGATTTGAGCCTCAAAGGTAGCAGCGGCATCGAAGCCATACGCGGCATGCTGGCGCGTCGGCCAGCACTCAAAATCCTGGTGCTGTCGATGCATGAAGATGGTGGCCATATCACGCAGGCGTTGCGCAGTGGCGCGCACGGCTATCTGAGCAAACATTGCGAACCGGAAGACGTCATCGACGGCATTCGCGGTGTCGCCGCCGGCAAGCGTGTGTTTTCCCCAGCGATAGCGCAAGTGCTGGCCGAAGCCGCCAGCGATGACACCAGCGCCTTCGCCCAGCTTACGCCGCGCGAATTCGATGTGCTGCGCATGCGCGTACAGGGCGAATCGGCCAACACGATTGCGACGTCGATGCAGCTCAGCCCGAAGACCGTACTCAACAACCTGACCTCGATCCGTCAGAAGCTGGCCGCCGAAAATGATGTCCAGCTGATGCATCTCGCCGCGCGACACGGCTTGCTGCGGCTGTAGGGTGCAATAACCGCAGGGCATTGCACCGAATGCTCCGTTTGCGGTGCAATGCCCTGCAGTTATTGCACCCTACGATACCTGGCATTAGGTAGGGTGGGCACGGAGTTATCGTGCCCACCCGAAGGGCTGACGCTAGCGCATTTGCCGGTGCCGGGGTAGAGCCAGCATCGCTTCCAGCAACAGCAGGAATGCCGCCGAGATCGCCAGCAACGGCAGCCCGACGCACAGGACCGCTGCGCCAAGCCATGCCCCGACCGGTACCGCGCGCCATGCTCCCGGCAACACGCGCGGCAAGCCGGACGCGCCGGCACGTTGCCGCTTGAAATACATTATCCAGCCCGACCCCAGCGAAAACAGCACGCTCAGTCCGAACACCAGCAGCAAGGCCTGATTCCACCAGCCAAATTCGCCGCGATGAAACGGGATGCCCAGTGCCGTGGCCTTGCCGAATGCGGTTTGCTGGTCCCAGCCAGACTGATACAACAGCGCGCCGGTACCCGCATCGAGGATCAGGTCGACGCGTCGCAGCGGCTGGCTGCGATCGATGCTGGTGATGTTCCAGGTGCCGCGTGCGCCGCGTGGCGGTGTCAGTTGCAACGCAATCGCGGGAGCATGAAGACGGGCAGTATCCAGCGCGGCCTGCCAGCCGAGCGGCGCGATGCCTGCGGTCGATTGCAGGTTCTTTGGTACAGGCGCGGAAGCCTGGCCAGTCAGGTCGCGCAGACTGCGTATCTGGCCACCTGCGTACTTGCTCCAGGTCAGGCCGGTGCTCAAAATGATGATGCTCATCGCCGCCAGCGCGACGCCGACAAAACCATGCCATTGCTGCCAGCGGGTCCGGCCACGCGCGTTCGCTTGCGGCAATCCCTTGCGCATACCGCGCGGCCACCACAGGTAAATTCCGCTGACCAGCATCACCGTCAGCGAGCTCGCCGCCAGCTCGATCATCCAGCGCCAGTTGTCATTTTGCAGCAAGCGCGAGTGCAGTTTTTTTGACCAGCTACCGAAGCGCTCGCCGCTGGCCATGCTGCCCAGCACCTGCGCGGTGGCCGGATCGACATACACCACCGTCGTCGTGCCATGTCCTTCATGTCCCGGCATGCCGGCCATCGCTGGTGCAAACTGCACTTGCGTGCTCGCTCCGGCTGCGGCAGCGGGCAGTACCGATTGCAGTACTGCACCGGCGGGTGCGGCGGTAATCGCGGCGGCGACGCTGTCGTCAAGCGAACGGGTCGCCGCCACCGGGCTGACCTGGTCGAGCTGCCGGTACAGCACCGCTTCGATCTGCGGCGTGAAGATGTACAGGATGCCGGTCAGCGTCGCCACCAGCACGAACGGCGACGCGATCAGCGCAGCCCAGAAATGCAGTCGCCAGAACAGGCTTTTGCGTTGCGCTTGCTGCAGTGTCAGGGCAGGCTTCATAAGTCAAACTTCAATTCCGCGCTATAGCTGCGCTGCGGATACGGATGGAAATTCCAGTACTGGTAGTTGTTCAGGTTGTCGATGCCAAACGACGCCGTCCACTGTTTGGCCAGCTGGTAGCGCACCCGCAAGTCGGTGGTGAAGTACTTGCTCGAGCCCTGATACGCAAAGCCGTTGGTGTCTTCGTTGTTGAGCGTCGAGAACTGGTTGCCGCTGTAGCGTGCGCCCACCGTGGCGGTCCATGTCGGATCGATGTGATAACTCGCCAGTGCCGTGGCACGCCAGACCGGCACGCGTGGCTGATATTTGCCGATGGTGTCGCCGGCCACCCGGACGAAGCCGCTGTTTTCCTTGATGCGCGAATCGGCATAGGTGACGCTGCCCGACAGGTCAAGTCCGCGCAGTGCGACATCGACACCGCTGAAGGCCACTTCGACGCCGTTGGTCTGCATCCGCGTGACGTTCTGCACGCGGCTGATGTTGCTGTTGGCGGTGGTGTCGAACGTGGTTTGCGAGTACAGCGCGTCATGCACGTTCTCGGTAAAGAAGGTCATCCGCAACAGGCCGCTGGCGAGGTCTTTTTCGGCGGTCAGTTCGCTGGTCCAGGATTTTTCGGGCTTCAGGTTCGGGTCATTGATGTATTGCGAATTGATGGTCGCGGTCGCGCCGTACAACTCGGAGACCGTCGGCATGCGCACCGCGCGTCCGGTCGAGGCTTTCAGCACGGTGTCGTCGGACCAACGATACGACAGCGCGGCTTTCGGCGAAAAGAAGTTTTCGGTGCGATTGCCATAGCTGGCATTGGCCGTGCTGGTCGCCGAGTAGCGGGTAAAGCCATCGGAGGCAGTCCAGTTCTCGGCACGCAGGCCGAGTACCGCTTGCCATTGCGGCGTCAGGGTCCAGCGGTCCTGCGCATACAGGCTGCGCAATTGCGCGTTGCCGCCGACTTCATTGTTGAGCGAGCCCGCTGCATCGCTGCGCCAGTCACCGGCGATATTCGATTTCAGCACGTGCAGTTTGTAATTCTCTTGCTGATAACCGAAGTCGGCGATGTGCGCGCCACCGATGCCGGTAGGGCGCCAGATACCCTTGAGTGCCAGCGTATGCCAGCCAGTACCATCCTGATCCTGAATGGTACCGGCACCGCCCGACAGTGCCGTCGGCAGCGCGACCGTCGCGGCGCGCAGCTGGTCTTTCTGATAGCTGTACAGACTGGCCGCCGCTTCCCAATCCCATGTGCCCTTGGTATTCGATTTGACCGACAGACCATGCATCACATGTTCGATCGCTTCATTGCTCAGATTGAAATCGGCCGGTGTGAGTGCATACCCTTTGCCATTGATGCTGATCGGGCCGGAGGTCACGACTGCGCCAGTCGCAGCATTGCGCAGGTAGGAATCGGGCCGTCCCTCGGAACTGTTTTGCCAGTAACCCAGCGTGTAGCTGGCCCGGATAGTGGGCGAAAAATCGTAGGCCAGCTTGACCTTCGCATGATCCTGAATCGTGTGGTACTCGGTCGCGGTGCCGAGGAGTAGCCACGGCGTGCCGGTGCGATCCAGGCCCGGCACGGCTCCTGTCACGGCGACTGCATTGGCGGCGGGCGCGCTGGTGCTCAGAGCGCGGGTCGGGAAGGTCAGTGGCTGGCCATGGCTGTCGGTGTGGTTGACATTGAACCACCACGACCAGTCACCTGACTTGTTGCCCAGCGAGGCGCTGGTCTGATAGCCGTTGTAGGTACTGCCGGTGTTGTACAGCTCGAACGGTTGCGAGAAATAACCGGCCTTCACATGCGCCTCGAACTGCTGCGGCATGCGCGTCACGATATCAACCACGGCACCGACCGAGTTGCCCGGATAGGCCGCCGAGAACGGGCCGTACATGACGTCGGCGCGCGCGATTTCTTCCGGCGTGACCAACCCCCAGCGCGGCGCGTACGTCGCGCCATTGCCGAGGTAATTCGACAGCAGGATGCCGTCGGCATAGACCGCCGAGCGGGCGCTGTTGCCGGTGCCGGACGCGCGGCTCGACAGCACCGCATGGTTGTAGTCGCCGATGTAGCGCTTGCGTACCAGCAGGCTCGGAAAATACTTCAGCGCGTCTTCACTGTCGGTGGCATTGACGGTGGCTTCGATCTGCTTGCCGGTAATGCCTTCCATCGTGGTCGGGATTTGCGAGGGCAGCGAACTCGGTTGCGGGCTAGTTACGGTGACGGTGCCGAGGTTGCGGGTGGGTGCCTCGGAAAGGGTTTGTGCAAGGACGGCAGGCGCACAGGTGACGCCAGCCAGCAAGACGAAAGGTGTGATGTGCATGAGGCTTCTTCTTAATCGGAATGAGGACACACCAGCTCTGGCGCGATGGCGCAGGCTGGCAGAAATCAGGGTCGATCAGGAAAAAGCGGGTGGGGCGCGCGACTGCGCGGCAGCCCACAGAAATAGTGGACGTGGCGACTGGTAGAACAGGGCGGGGAAGGCGGGTGTGTGGCCTGGCAGCGGTGCGGCAAACGTTGCACTTGTCGGCGGCATGCCGAGCGCTCCGGCGTGGGTCAGGCAGAACGGGCAGTGATCCATCTGCATGGCCGGTTTTGCCGGAGCCGGTTCGCCCGGATTGTCGCTCGCCGCGACCTTGATCAACTTGATGCTGCTGGCCGAACAGATTTCCATCCAGGTGTCGCTGCTGCCTCGCGCAGCGGCCAGTGCATGCGAGACCGTCGGCGCCAATGCCGCCATCAGGATCGCCAGGCAGGCAATCCAGGCAGCTAGGCGGCGCAGGGATGAGGTCATGTTCATGGGGCGAGATTTTAGCATCGGGTTTCGTCGTCAGGACTGCGTCCGCGCAAATAGTTGAATCCGAATGCCGCTTAAGGTCGAATAAGGTCGAATATTGTATGATCAAAAAAAATATGTTCATACGAACTTTCTGTTGCACGATCCGTGCCGAAGGCTTACCCGATGCGTCTTTTGTCATCCCCGCGCTTGCCATCATTACGCCATATCCTGCTTGCCACCGCTATCCTTGGCACCCTCGTTGCCAGTAACGTGCAGGCCCAGCAGGAGCCGACCACGCAATCGGTGGTCGTCGAGGCGTCGCGCCTGACCCAGATCGGCATCGCTGATTCGGCCAGTTCCGGTACGATCACGCAAAAGCAGCTCGATGCCCGGACCGTGTATCGCGCCGGCGAACTGCTCGAAGCCACGCCCGGCCTGATCGTCAGCCAGCACAGCGGCGAAGGCAAGGCCAACCAGTTTTATCTGCGCGGCTTCAACCTCGATCACGGCACCGACTTGCGCACCACGGTCGATGGCATGCTGGTCAACCAGCGCAGCCATGCGCACGGGCAGGGCTGGAGCGACCTCAATTTCATGATCCCCGAACTGGCCACGCGGCTCGATTATCGCAAGGGGCCGTACTACGCCGAAGAGGGCGACTTCTCGGCAGCCGGTGCGGTCAGCGTGCGCTACGCGGACACGCTGCCGCAAGGCATTGCCAGCGTCGGCATCGGCAGCAACGGGTTTCGCCGCACGCTGCTGGCTGACTCACCGGTGGTCGGTGATGGCCATCTGCTGTACGCACTTGAACTGTTTCACAACGATGGTCCGTTCGTGATCGGCGACGATTACCGCAAGGTCAATGGCGTGCTGCGCTACAGCGCGGGCACAGCCGACAATGGCTTCCATGTCAGCGCGATGGCCTATCACGGCAGCTGGCATTCGACCGACCAGATCCCGTTGCGTGGCGTCACCGATGGCAGCATCAATCGCTTCGCCGGTATCGATCCGACCGATGGCGGCAGTGCACACCGTTACAGCTTGTCCGGCGAATGGCACCGTGCGACCGACGACACCTCGACCAGCATCAGCGCCTACCTGATCCACAACCGGCTCGACCTGTTTTCCAACTTCACGTACTTCCTCGATGATCCGGTCAATGGTGACCAGTTCGCCCAGCCGGACAAGCGCGTCACCGCAGGAGTCAATGCAACCCAGGCCTGGCGCACGACGCTGTTGGGTCATGAATCCGAGAACAAGATCGGCCTGCAACTGCAGAACGACAATATCTTCAACGGCCTTTACAGTACGGTCGCTCGACAGACGCTCTCGACCACACGGGATGACCACATCGTCGAAAGCAGCGCTGGCCTGTTCATCGAAAACACCACGCGCTGGACAGAGTGGTTTCGTACCACCGCAGGCTTGCGTTCGGATTTTTTCCGCTTCGACGTCAACAGCAAATTCAATGCGGCCAATTCCGGCACGGCCAGCGACAGCAAGCTCAGTCCGAAGTTGAGTCTGGTGTTCGGACCGTGGGCCAAGACCGAATATTATGTCAACGTCGGCGGCGGTTTCCACAGCAACGATGCGCGGGGTAGCACGATCACGGTCGATCCGAAGACCGGCGCGGCAGCCGACAAGGTACCGCCGCTGGTGCGCTCGACAGGGTTTGAAGTCGGTGTGCGTAGCGAAATCATTCCGGGTCTGCAAAGTTCGCTGTCGGTGTACCAGCTGGATTTTGACTCCGAACTGACCTTCGCCGGGGACGCCGGTACCACCGAAGCCGGGCGTGCCAGCCGGCGCACGGGCTTTGAATTTTCCAACTATTACAAGCCGACTAACTGGCTAACGATTGATGCCGATGTCGCGTTCGCACGGGCGCGGTTTCGGGATGCTGACGTCATCGGCGCGCGCATTCCGGGCGCGATCGAAGGGGTGGCATCGCTGGCGCTGGCGGTCGATAATCTGGGTCCGTATTTTGGCGCGCTGCAGTTGCGCTACTTCGGACCGCGGCCGCTGATCGAAGACAACTCGGTACGCTCGCACAGCACCGCCACGCTTAATGGCCGCATCGGTTACAAGATCAGCCGCAACACGAAGATCGAATTCGAGGGTTTCAACCTGACCGACCGGCGTGATTCGGCCATCGATTATTACTATGCGTCGCGCTTGCCTGGCGAGCCGGCGGCGGGGGTCAACGATATCCACTTTCATCCGATCGAGTCGCGCTCGTTTCGGGTGAGTTTGAATACGATGTTTTGATCGGTGCGGGTGGGGGCGGTGCAATAACCGCAGGGCATTGCACCAACTCCGCCAAGTCCGCTGTCTTGCCATCACCCAAAAATCACGTCCCCGGCAACAAATGCACATGCCGACTACGCAACGGCTGATCAATCTGCACCGGGATGATATGGATATTGCCGTGGCGGACACCGCTCTGCGCAATGAGGCTGTCGGCAAAGGCGCTGACCGCTTTGAACTTGCCACGCAGGATGATGGTTTCCAGGCAGTTGTCGTGATCGAGATGGACATGCGTGGAAGTCACGCACAGGTCGTGATGGTCATGCTGGGCCGCAGTCAGTCGGCTGGCCAGACCGCGCTCGTGATGGTTGTAAATGTAGCTGACGGTCGCCACGCAATGCAGCGCGGTATAAGTCATCTTGCGTTCGGTTTCAATGTGATGGCGCAGCAGGTCGCGGAACGCTTCCGAGCGGTTTTCGTAACCGCGCCGCTCGATCAGTTGGTCGAACTGTTCGGCAATCGAGTCATCGAGCGAGATGGTGATGCGGCGCATGGCAGCCTCTTGAAAATGGCGTTAAAGATGGCGCTTCAGGTTCTGTTCGATGTCCTCGAGTTCGATCTCGATGGCCTTGGTGCTGATGGCAATTTCCCATAACGAAAACAGCAGCGACAGCACCAGCAGCAGCAAGCTCAGGCCAAATACGTATTGCGCCGGAAGAATCATCTCGACAAAGATCAGCAGCATCGACACCGAACACAGGATGAAGCTCGATACGCCGCAGCTTTGCATGCGCCGGATCAGCGTGATGCGGATGCGCAGGTTGGCGATCTGGCGGATCACGACGTCTTCGCGGTTGTCCTTGTACTGGACATGCAGGTGCCGGATCAGCTGGGCCAGCACCACGAAGCGGTTGGTATAGGCCAGCAACAGCAACGAGATCGCCGGAAATAATAGCGCCGGCGTGGTCAGATTCATGCCGCGTCGTCCTTCGGCTTGGCTTCTTCGCGGCGGTTGTAACCCTGCACCATGTCGAAGCGGAACAAACGGCATTCGAGCGCGCCATTGAAGAACGGTGTCTTGCGCGCTTCTTTCAAGCGCAGCAAGCGCGGCACCTTCAGGTCGGCCGTGAACAGGAACACTTTCCAGCCGGGGAAGCGCTGCTTGAGCGTGGTGCCGAATGCATCGAAGAACGTCTTGGCAGTTTCGTCTTCCGGAATCGCGGCGTCGCCACGCAGCTCGATCCGCTCGCCATACGGCGGGTTGGTCAGCAGGATGCCGGGTACGTCGGACGGCGGCTTGATTTCCTGCGCTTCGATTTGCTTGAGCGGGATCTCGAACGGGATGCCGGCCTGATGCAGGTTGGCACGCGTCATCGCAATCGCGTCGCCCGAAATATCGCTGCCGAAAATGGTCGGTTCGGCCGGCAACGGATTGGCCTTGATCGCGGCCTTGATCGCTTTCCATTCTTCCGACAGGAAGCCATGGAATTTTTCAAACGCAAAGTTGCGCCGCGCGCCGGATGGAATCCCGGTCAGCATTTGCGCTGCTTCGGCGAGGATGGTGCCGGAGCCGCACATCGGATCGAACAGCACCATGCCCGGCTTCCAGCCGGCTACCCGTAACAAGCCGGCGGCGAGGTTTTCGCGCAGTGGCGCGTCGCCGGTGTCGAGTCGCCAGCCGCGCTTGAACAGCGCTTCGCCGGAGGTGTCGAGATAGATCGTCACGTTGCGCGCATCCAGAAAGCCGACGATGCGCATGTCGGGTTCCTTGGTGTCGACCGAAGGCCGCTCGTTGAACTGTTCGCGGAAGCGATCACAGATCGCATCCTTGATCTTCAGGGTCGTGAATTCAAGACTGCGCAGCGGCGACTTGATCGCCGTGATGTCGATACGGATCGTACGATGCACGCTGAACCAGTCTTCCCACGGTTGCGCCAGCGCCAGATCGTAGACATCGTTTTCATTGAGGTAGCTGGCGTGCGCCATGCGCATCAGCACGCGCGAGGCAATGCGCGAATGCAGGTTGACCTGATACGCATCGATCAGTTCGCCTGAACAATGGACGCCGCCGGGGACCTGGTTGTGGACTTTCAGGGTCGGACTGCGCAGCGAAATTTCGCCCAGTTCTTCGGCCAGTGCGGCTTCCATGCCGCGCGGGCAAGGACAAAAATACGAGTGAGATGCTTGTGCCATAGGGGTACCTGTTATCCGTTGTGAAGGTGTTCGACACGCCGCCTGGCGTGCCGCGTTGTGACGTTTTTTTTGACGTTATTTTGCTGTGGCGTTCGCCAATGCGCGATCGACAAAATCGAGCCGGTCCTGTCCCCAGTAGCCTTCGCCATCGACGACAAACCACGGTGCGCCAAACACACCGGCGTCAATCGCTGCCTCGGTATGACGGTCGTATTCAGCCTGTATCGACGGGGTCTCGGACGACTTCAGCAACTGCTTGCCGTCGAGATCAAGCTGGCAAGCCAGCCCGATCAGCGTGTCAGCATCGGCGATGTTTTGTTCCTCGACCCAGACCGCCTGCATGATCGCGCCGGTCAGTGCCAGTGCGGTGTCGGTGCCGTGCGCGAGCTGGCAGGCGATGATCAGTTTTGATGCGGTATCACTGGGTACCGGAAAGTATTTCGGGTTCAGGTTCAGCGGCAGTTGCAGGAAACTGCTCCAGCGTTTCAGCTCGGCCAGCCGGTAGGCCTGACGTTGCGGTGCGCGCTGCGCCAGCGGCAAGCCGCCAGTGACGCTGAAGACCTTGCCGATATCGCAGGGCCGTAGTTCGACGCGCGCACCGTGCGCTTTGGCCAGTGCGACAAAGCGCGCATGACCCAGATAAGCGAACGGGGATTGCGGCGCAAAAAAGTATTCGCAGGACTTGGGCATGACGGCTCCGTATTCAGGGTGGTCAGAACGGTTTGATGATCACCAGTGCCACGATCACCAGCAACAGCACGACCGGGACTTCATTGAACCAGCGATAAAACACATGGCTGCGCTTGTTGAGGCCGTTCTCGAATTTTTTCAGCAGCGAACCGCAGGCATGGTGATAGCCGATGGTCAGGACCACCAACAGCAATTTGGCATGCATCCAGCCATTGCCCGGCCCCATGCCGATGCGGTAATACAGCCACAGCACCAGGCCAAGGATCAGCGCCGGAATCATCAGTATTGTCGTGAAGCGGTACAGCTTGCGTGCCATCATCAGCAGCCGTTCGGTAGTCGCGACGTCTTTCACATCGGCCAGATTGACGAAAATACGCGGCAGATAAAAGAGCCCGGCGAACCAGGAAGTGATGAAGACGATGTGCAGCGTTTTAATCCAGAGCATGATTTACCTTTTGAAATTGAACTATCAGTGATTCCTCGAAGGCGTCAAATGACGGTATTCCCCGAAGCGAAGAAAAATCTTCTGTTAATTCTGTAATGCGATGCCTGTGCTTGTCGGGATGAAATTTGAGCAAAGCTCTTCCCGACTTGCCTGAGGCGGAAGCCAGCGCATCAAACAGCGTTTGTTTGGCATCGATGAGCGACTCCCATTTGTTTTTTTTCGGTAGATCGAGAGGCTGTCTTCCATTTCTATTGTTGGCCGCAGCCCGAATTGCAGCTTCATCGGAGAGCAGCCACGCCTCGGTCATTCGTACCGGCACGATTGGGACGCACGCTTCCTTTATTTTATTTGCCGCCGCCATAATTTCCTCGCGTCGAAAGGCAAGCGGCTGATTTTCAGCATCTCTGTGGACGAATAAAATTTCACACGGAAATAATATTAATGCGGCAGAAATCCTTTTGGATAAAATTGAACCGACTTTTCCTAAGTCACGCACAGTTTGATACTGAAAGCGGCAATCCGGAAAGTGTTGGGTAATTAACCAATTAATAATCGGTATCAGTGCCATGTCGGAACTGCCATCAGCCAGCAGTGTGTAGCGAATTATTTTCATTCTATCTTGATTACTGTTGCGCGAGCAGATCGAGTTGAATTTTATATATGTTCGTCAGGCTTTGCTTTCCATGTATATTTTCAACGCCATTGGCTGGATTATTCAGATAATCCATCAGGACACCAAATCCGACAGGTGGTAATGTTGAATTTTTTGATCGCCATGTATTTTCAACTGATTTAAAGACAGACAGGGCCGCACCGCCTTTATAGTATGCTTGTGAAACAATAATATCCTCTGCGGCGATATGCTGGACAACAAGCGGAGAGTGCGTATTGATGATGATTTGTCTTAATGGATTGTCGTCGCAAATACGTTCTTTGGTATCGACCGCCATTTGATACAGCAAATCCACGATTGCCGGGATACGTGCCGGGTGGATGCCATTTTCTGGTTCCTCCAGGCAAATGAGATTGCCAGCATATGCATCGGCACCAATAATTGCCAAGGCAAGAAAGCGCAACGTACCGTCAGATAATGCACGTGCCTCATGTCTTATCTGATTAACAGTTTCAAGATACAGAGTTTTGAGTTGCCTTTTCTCATCGATATCAACAAAGACATTTTTTACTTCAGGTAATAAATTGGACAGTTGATTGGCAATTTCCTGATTTTTTTGCAGTCGATGCAATGTCGCTGGCAGATGTTCGCCATTCTCTGAAACTCTATCTTTTGATGAAAAGTCGTCTGGTTTTCGGAGCGAACTTGATTCCAGTTGCAATAGTGTCCACGATTGCATTTCGCGGCGTGCGGCTAATGCAGTCGGTCGCTCGATAGTATTGATGTTGCTAAGGACAGTCCGATCTGCTTTTGAAATCGGTATGGCAATTGGTGCGCCTTGAGTTTGATCTTGTCTGATTTTGACAATTTTTGATTCAATTTCAGTATAAATAAAATTATTCCGACTGGTGCCCAAATAAACTGATTCAAAGAAATCGGTCGATATATCAAAGCCGAATTCCTCTTTGGCTAGTCCTTTGGGAATCGAGTCCAGGGTTTCATTAACCAGTTCAATGCCATCGGGATTACCCGCGGTTGTGGGAATATACTGAAAGCCTAGTGTATATCTGAGGAAGGTGACTTTGGGTTTTGCTTCCCGTGAAAAATCATCAATTACTTTTCCAGCTACCAGCATGTCAGCTTCAAACACCATCAAGTCGGCTTGTCCTGTCGATGTTCTGGTAAATAACGATGAAATACTCGTCCGTTGTTTCCCGCTATTCCGAATGCTGTTGGCCGCCTCAATAATCGACATGTTCGACAAATTTTTCAGGAACAGAATTGCGTCGAACAGATTCGATTTCCCCACGCCATTGACTCCGGCGATACAAGTAAATGGGCCAAACCTTACTTCAACGTCTTCAAGACTTTTAAAGCCTCGAACTCTCAGCCTTGTCAGCATGAAATGCCCTTCTCGTTTAAGTTAGCCACGTACTTCGCCATGGCCAAAAACAACGTATTTCAATGAGGTCAATCCTTCCAGTCCAACCGGACCACGCGCATGCAGTTTGTCGTTCGAGATGCCGATTTCGGCACCAAGGCCGTATTCGAAACCATCGGCAAAACGGGTAGAGGCATTGACCATCACCGAGGCTGAATCGACTTCGCGCAAAAAGCGCATCGTGCGGCTGTAATCCTCGGTGACGATTGCATCGGTATGTTGCGACGAGTAGGTGTTGATGTGATCAATCGCTTCGTCCAGACCGGAGACGATCTTGACCGCCAGAATCGGGGCCAGGTATTCGGTGTGCCAGTCGGCTTCGGTGGCTTCAGTCAGATGCGGATAGCCGGCCTCGGCGAGGAGTACCTGCGCATGCGCATCGGCACGCAATTCGACTTGCTGACCGGCGTAGCGTTCGGCTAACAGCGGCAGCACTTGCGCGGCAATCCCGCTGGCTACCAGCAGGGTTTCCATCGTGTTGCAGGTGCCGTAGCGATGGCATTTGGCATTGAACGCAATGTCAACGGCTTTGGTCAGGTCGGCCTTGTCATCGATGTAGACGTGGCAGATGCCATCGAGGTGCTTGATCATCGGTACCGTGGCTTCGCGCATCAGCCGTTCGATCAATCCCTTGCCGCCGCGCGGCACGATGACGTCGATGTACTCCGGCAGCGTGATCATTGCGCCGACTGCCGCACGGTCGGTGGTGTCGACAACCTGCACCGCGTCGGCCGGCAAGCCGGCACCGGCCAGTCCCTCGGCGACCAGGATGGCCAGCGCGCGATTGCAATGGATGGCTTCCGAGCCGCCGCGCAGGATGGTCGCGTTGCCGCTCTTGATGCACAGGCCGGCGGCGTCAATCGTGACGTTCGGACGGGCTTCGTAGATGATGCCGATGACGCCCAGCGGCACGCGCATCTGGCCGACCTGGATGCCGCTCGGACGGAATTTCATGTTCGAGATTTCACCGATCGGGTCCGGCAATGCCGCAACTTGTTCGAGTCCTTCGGCCATGCCGGCAATCGATTTTTCTGACAGCGCAAGGCGGTCCAGCATCGCGGCATCCATGCCGCTGGCGGCGGCCGCGTGCAGATCGCGCTGGTTGGCTGCGGTCAGTGCTGCGGCTTCGCGCCGGATGGCGGCGGCGATCAGTCGTAGCGCCTGATTGCGCGTGGCCGTCGAGGCTTTGGCCATCGCGCGCGACGCGCGGCGGGCGTTCTTGCCGAGCGCGACGATGGTGTCGGTGACAGTGTCGGTGGTGGCAGTGGTGCTGGTCATGTTATTCCCGGTACGTTCAGTAAGGTTGTCAGTCAGCGACCGCGTGCGACGTTCAGTGTCAGTTGCCGCATCGCGTCCCACGCATCGCCGGCCAGTGCCGGTGCGCGCAAGCCCTTGACCAGTCGATCGACTTGCGCGGCCTGTTGCACGGCGGCTTCCAGCGTCGCCATCGACAAGCGGCGCAAGGCCGGCTCCATCAGTTTTTCACGCGGGCCCCAGATGCGGTATTGCTTGAGCAACGCGCCCGCCGACTGGCCCTGTTCCATGGCCGCCTTGATCTTGAGCAGCGTACGGATTTCATCGGCAACCGCCCACAATACCAGCGGCAGCGCTTCGCCTTCGCCCTGTAAGCCATCGAGCATGCGCACCAGTCGCGCGACATCGCCGGCCAGCATCGCTTCATTGAGCTTGAAGACATCGTAGCGCGCCACGTTGAGTACGGCATCATGGACTTGCTCGAAGCTCAGCTTGCCGTCGCCATGCAGCAGACCGAGCTTCTGGATTTCCTGGTGCGCAGCCAGCAGGTTGCCTTCGACCCGCTCGGCGATGAAGCTGATCGCTTCGCGCTCGGCGCTCTGGCGTTGCGCCGCCAGTCGCGTGCTGATCCAGCCCGGCAACTGGTTGCGCTCGATCAGCGGGATTTCGATATACACCGCGCTTTTTTGCAGCGTGCCCACCCAGGCCGCTTTTGCCGTGGCCCAATCGAGCTTGGGCAAGCTGATCAGCGTGACATTGTCGGGATTCGGATTGGCTGCGTACTGCTGCAACGCTTGGCCACCTTCCTTGCCCGGCTTGCCGGTTGGCAGACGCAATTCGATCAGCTTGCGGTCGCCGAACAGCGATTGCTCGTTGTTGGCGGCGGTCAGTTCGCCCCACTTGAAACTGCGATCGACCTGCAATACCTCGCGCTCGGATAGTCCCTGCGCGCGCGCGACCTTGCGGATTTTGTCGGCTGCTTCGAGCGCCAGCAAATGCTCGTCGCTGCTGATGACGTACAGCGGCGCCAGCGGTTTGCCGAGGTGAGCATCGAGGGCGTCAGCGCGTAGTTGCATCGGTCAGTTCGGGGTTGGCGTTGTGGCCGGAGTTGCGGTCGGAGTCGGCGTCAGTGCCGACAGCCGGCGCAGGATTTGCTGTACCAGATCGCTCTGCATATCGCGGTACAGCAAGCCTTCTTCGGCTTCCTTGGCCAGCACCGCTGATTCATTGAAGCTGATTTCGCGCTTGAGCACGATGTCGGTCGGCCCCAGCAATTGCTTGTCCTTGTTATCCCGGACCTTGAAACGGAACTTGTAATACAGCGTGTATTCGCTGACCCGGCCCGCACTATTGAGTGTCAGGATGACTTTTTCGCGGGTTTCGGAGAGCACGTCCAGGGTGGCTTCGGCGACTTTTGAATCGGTGAGAACCGTCGTGCCGTAGGCGCGAATATAGCGCCGCAGTTCGGCACCGAGCGGCGAGGTGTCGGCAAAGCCGATCACCATCGTCTTGAACGGCAGCAGCGCGGTGCCGTCGGAACCGCGCAGCTTGAAGCCGCAGGCCGATAGCGCCAGCAGCGCCGCAGAAGTGGCGCTATAGGCCAGAAAGGTACGTCTGTTCATGAGCAGGTTGTCCTTCGCGGTCAGACCACGATGTTGATCAGTTTGCCGGGGACGACGATGATTTTCTTCGGCGGCCCTTCAAGGAATTTCTGCACGTTTTCGTTGGCCAGTGCCGCTGCTTCGATGCTGGCTTTGTCCGCACCTTTGGCGACCGTGATGCTGCCGCGTAGCTTGCCATTGACCTGAATCATCATCTCGATGTCGGCCTGTTCCAGCGCCACCGGATCGACTTGCGGCCAGGCCGCGTCGAGCAGATCGCCATGAACGGCGGCGTAACCGAGCTGCTGCCATAACGTGAACGTGATGTGCGGCGCAATCGGATAGAGCACGCGCAAGAATATCGAAAAGCCTTCGGTGATCACAGCGTCCGAAGCCTTCGAGTCATCGAGCTTGGCCGCTTCCAGCGTGTTGAGCATCTTCATGCAGGCCGACACCACGGTGTTGTACTGGATGCGCTTGATGTCGTGATCGGCCTGATGCAGGATCTTGTGGACTTCGCGGCGCAGCGTGCGCTGCGCGTCGCCCAGATCGGCAACGACCAGCTTCAGTGCAGCGGACTTTTCGATCCGGCCAGCTTGCGCGAACCCGAACGCCCAGACCCGGCGCAGGAAGCGGTTGGCACCTTCGACGCCGGTGCCGGACCATTCCAGCGTCTGCTCCGGTGGCGAAGCAAACATCGTGAACAGACGCGCGGTATCAGCACCGTACAAGTCGATTTGCGCTTGCGGATCAATGCCGTTGTTCTTCGACTTCGACATTTTTTCGGTGCCACCAATGTGGACAGCGGCGCCGTCGGACTTCAGTGTCGCGGCAAGTGGACGGCCCTTGTCGTCGAGCGTCAAGGCCACGTCTTCCGGATTGAACCAGGTCTTCTTGCCGGCGGCGTCTTCGCGGAAATAGGTTTCGTTGAGCACCATGCCCTGCGTGAGCAGATTGGTGAATGGCTCGTCGAATTTGATCAGGCCGAAGTCGCGCATGACCTTGGTCCAGAAGCGCGCGTACAGCAAATGCATCACCGCGTGTTCGATGCCGCCGATGTACTGGTCCATCGGCATCCAGTAATCATTGCGCGCATCGACCATGGACTCGGTACTGCCCGGCGAGCAGTAGCGCATGTAGTACCACGACGAATCGACGAAGGTGTCCATCGTATCGGTTTCGCGGCGCGCCGGTTTGCCGCAGGTCGGGCAATCGACATGCAGGAATTTTTCATGCTTGTTGAGCGGATTGCCGGTGCCATCCGGCACGCAATCTTCGGGCAGCACGACCGGCAAATCTTTCTCGGGTACCGGCACGGCACCGCAGCTGTCGCAATGGATGATCGGGATCGGCGTGCCCCAGTAGCGCTGGCGCGAAATGCCCCAGTCGCGCAGGCGATAGGTGATTTTCTTTTCGCCCAGACCGAGCTCGGCGACGACCTTGGCAACCGCATCGACCGCTTCGGCAAAGCCCATGCCGTCGAAGCGACCGGAGTTGATGCAGCGGCCGTTTTCCTTGTCGGCGTACCAGTCGTGCCATTGGTCGGTGCTGAAGACTTTATCCTCGACGGCGATGACCGGTTCGATTGGCAGCATGTATTTTTGCGCGAACGCAAAGTCGCGTTCATCATGCGCCGGCACGCCCATCACGGCACCATCGCCGTAGGTCATCAGCACGTAGTTGCCCACCCAGACTTCGATCTGGCGACCGGTGATCGGATGCGACACGACCAGGCCGGTCGGCATGCCCTTCTTTTCCATCGTCGCCATGTCGGCTTCGATGACGCTGCCGAGCTTGCACTCGGCATTGAAGGCTGCCAGTTCCGGGTTGTTGCGCGCGGCGAATGTGGCCAGCGGATGTTCCGGTGCGACCGCGCAAAACGTCACGCCCTTGATGGTGTCGGGACGGGTCGTGAAGACCCACAGTTTGCCGTCGTCGATCAGCGTCTCGCCATCAGCAATCGTGTGCGTGAACGCAAAGCGCACGCCGGTCGATTTGCCGATCCAGTTGGCTTGCATCGTGCGCACGCGCTCGGGCCAGCCGGGCAGCTTGTTGTCGACATGGTCGAGCAATTCTTCGGCGTAGTCGGTGATGCGGGCGTAGTACATCGGGATTTCGCGCTTCTCGATGAGTGCGCCGGAACGCCAGCCGCGACCATCGACCACCTGCTCGTTGGCCAGCACGGTCTGGTCGATCGGGTCCCAGTTGACGGTCCCGGTCTTCTTGTAGACGATGCCTTTTTCGAGCATCTTCAGGAACATCCACTGGTTCCACTTGTAGTAATCCGGCTTGCAGGCGGTCATCTCGCGTGACCAGTCAATCGCCAGGCCCATGGCCTGCATCTGCTGTTTCATGTGCGCGATATTGGCGTAGGTCCATTGCGCCGGTGGCACGTTGTTGGCCATCGCCGCATTCTCGGCCGGCATCCCGAAGGCATCCCAGCCCATTGGCATCAGTACGTTGTAGCCATTCATGCGCAGGTGGCGATACATCACGTCGTTGATCGTGTAATTGCGCACATGGCCCATGTGCAGCTTGCCCGACGGGTACGGCAACATCGAGCAGGCGTAGAATTTTTTCTTGTCGTTACCGTGCTGGTCCTGAGCGTGTTCGACGGCCTTGTAGGCGTCGGTCGCTTGCCAGTGGTCTTGTGCTGATTTTTCGATCTCGGCGTGGTTGTATTTGTCTTGCATGACGGGCGCGGCCAATAGGAGGAAAAGGAGGCCTGATTATACTTGGCTCGCCGGTGCCCGCTTCTTTGCCTGATCCTTTATCACTTCCAGCAGCGCGGCGCGCAGTGCATCCCGCTGATCCTGTGAGTGAACATAACGCGGTCCGCGCCGTACCCGATTAGCCATGATTTCGGCATCGAGTGCGTCGTCCAGCGATCCTGCCGTGACCTTGCCGTCTTTGATCGCCTCCCTGAGCACGCGATAGGTAATGAGCGTGGCATTGCGACCGATGCCGGCAAAGCTGAGGATCATTTTTTCGGCGTTGATCGGTTCGGCCGGTTGCGTCACCCATGTGTTGTGGTCGTCGAGCAGGGCGCTGGCGCGCGCAATCAGTGGCGCACTCAGCACGCGATCGGTGAATTGGAGTCCTGCCTGGGTGATCGGCATCTGGACTTTCTTTTCCGGTTTCGACCAGGTGTCCATGGCGACCAGTTGGTGCCGCAGGAAATCGCTGTTGCCGCCGCCGATGGGCTTAAAGCTGATCACACGATAGCGTCCGCCGATTTTCTGCTCCGGATTTTGTTTCAGGTTTTTCAGCAGCAGGGCGATGACCGGTTTTTCGCGACTGTTCTCGGGATCGTAATGCGCCATGCGCGAGACGAACTGGAAGATGCCCTGTCCCGACTCCAGCCCTTGCAGGATGATGTTGTCGACGCTGTCCTGCTGCGGCGATTGCCCTGCGGCGTAGGCTGCATTGCTGCGCAATTGCTGCGCGATCTTGTGCGCATGGATCGGACGCGGTGCCTGATCCGGTGTGCCGGCTTGCACCATGACGACGTGCCTGTTTTCCAGGCATCGCACGCCGGACTCATTCACCGGAACTTCCTGCGGATCAAACTCTGTTGGCTGCAACAAGATTTGCGCCTCGCGACCTAATCCGGTGGCGGTGGCCAGCGCCGCCGCCGCCTTCCTGACACGATGCTGGGCAAACGCCTGCACCGGCAATCCGGCAATCGAGATGGCAGATTGCCGCGCGATCATGGCCACGTGATGGCCCGCATGGCGCACACGCTGGGCGAACCGATTTTTTTTGTATTGCACGCGATGGAATGCGGTGGTCGGTTCCAGGTCGATGACCAGCTCTTCTGTTTCCGGTGGGGCTGGCAATGTGGCGCGCTTGGATGACTCCGCGAGGGCCGGTGAGGCATGGCGCAGCGTCAATCGCAGTGCGCCAAGTACGACGTCAGCGTTCCAGAGATCTTCGGTGAGTTTGTGTAGTGCGGCCTCGACGGCATCATCGTCCGGCTGCAAGACGTTGCCTGTCTGGGTCAGTTCCATGTGGTGCTCGGGCGCCGGGTCTTTCAGCCCGAATCTTTTCAGAGTCGGTTTGATTTCACGCTCAAAGAAGCCTGCGTGGGTGCCCAGGTTCTGGTGATAGTTCGGTTGTTGGGTGGCTTGGGAAATCGCCACCGCCTTGTAGGATTTGGTTTCCAGGGTAGGGTAGGCGTGGGTCGCTTGCCCGACATTGACCACCAGATCCGCCCCCGAAATGCCGAGGTTGAGCGTAACGCCGAGGGCTGCCCCGCCGAAATTGACATAGTTGTAGCGCTCATTGGCACCGGCGATCAGTTGCTTTGACTGCCTGACGGCATCGACCTGCTCTTCGGCATCGCCGCAAAACAGATTGCGTACCGTCACATCGTTGATGGCAGTGAGGCGCTCGGTCGCACGAGTCAGGTTGATACTGTCCTTGCTGGCCCCCGCTGCCAGCGTCAAGTCCTGCAGCGCCAGTTCCAGGTTGAACAGGTCGCGCAGGCGATCGCATAACTCCTGTTTTTGCTGTTCGATGACAGCCTCCTGCCGCTCTTTTCGGCCAGCCCGGCCACGCGATGTTCCTGCTGTTTCACTGGACTTGAGCGCCAGCAATCGCTTGGCCGATTGCGCTACCTTGCCTCTCAGGAGCCGGCTAGCTGCGTCGATGCGGATGCGCATCGGGGTTTTCCAGGCGGCGACCAGTTCCTCGACGGCGAAGTGTTGCAGGTGCGCTTCACGGAACGATTTGTCATGGTCGATTGATTGCGGCCGGCATTCTGGTCCGGTCGGCTTTTCCTGTTCCGCTTTGGCGGCATTCTTGATGTGCCTGGAATAGATCGCCCAGTTGGTCGCCAGGTCGAGGCCGGGGGCTGGCATCTTTTCCTGAGCGATCCCGGCCAGCCTGTCTTGCAGTTTTGCGAGAGCTACTTCCCGGATTTTTTTTCGCTCTGCCGGCCGGGTGAAACGCGGCACTTTCCGGTCCTGCAAATAGTCGGCATAGGCTGCGCCCCGTTGGCGTGTGCTGTGAGTATTTTCTCCCTCAAGCACTTCGAGCAGTTTGATCAGAGCGACGATGGCGCGTTTGGCTCCTCCTTCGCCGTCACGCGACGGACCTTTGCTGAGCTGATAGCCGAGATACATGACGACCGTCAATGCAGTCGCTGCACCGAGTAGTCCGCCGCTGACGACCGTACTAATGAACACCGGTGCCAGGATCCCGACCATGGTGGCAGTGAGCATGGCCACGGTGCCGGTGTAGCTGGTCAGCAAGTAGCGCAGGCCGTTGGCGAGCTCGATTTTTGCGCTTTCGGACGCGGTCTTGTAAGCCGCCTTCACCGAGAGCTGGTGGCAAATCCGGGCGAAGGCCAGTTCCAGTTGTTGCCGCGCGTCTTGCCGGGCTTTCACGTTACCGCCGTTTCTTTCGCGTGCGAGTGCCTGCATCGCCACTTCCATTTGCTCCAGGCTCTTGTTGATGTCCTTGATTTTCAAAGTACGCATGACGCTCAGTGACGCCTGCAACATGTTGGGTGCCCGCTTGGCGGCGGGTGCCGAATCGGCGCGCCCGAGCGGCATGACGTCTTCGGCGCAGGCATTGCGTAACCGACGTGGACCGGCGGCAACGACGGTTGCCGTGGTGCCGATTTGCGTCAGCAGGCGTGCACTGACCAGCGCCACCTTGGACACCGGATCGGGCGTGAGTACGGTCGCCACACTGATTGCATTGCCGATGGCCGCGCCTATCGTCGTATGCTGGCGATGCAAGCCACCGGTACCGACGAGCTTGAAACTCTCCAGTACCGCCTGCGGATCCGGTTCGCCAACGGCGGCAAGGAAGGCTTCGATTTCTGCCTGGTAGTAATCCCTTTTGGTGGCCGTGGCTGGCAGCAAGCGGTCGTCTTCGGGGATGGTGTGACGATTTTTTCGTTCAAATTCGAGTGCCTTCATGCGCGACAGCGCGACAGTCGACACCGTCGTCACGTTATGCCGGGCCTGCGCATCGACCCATTCCCGGCAAATCGCGTCTGCCGCCTTCGGCCAGTCGGCAGAGAATAGCCGCGCTGGCTGGTGCGGCAATGTCATTGTGTTCAATAGCTGAGCGATCCTGCCGCGCATCGTGTGGTTGGCTTGCGGAACAGGCTGGTTATCTGTCGGGCTGGCTGCTTTCGGCATCGTCGCAACAACACTGGCAGACCCCGCCGGCGTGGCTTGCGGGAGTGCTGATAAAGCATTGGTCGGCGCGATTGCGGACATGGAGCTTGACCCGGTAACGGTGAACAGGTGACAAAAGGTGAATGTGCACTTCAACAGTCGTTTGTTAAGTGGTCGGAAAAGGCGGATTGTTCCGTTGGTCGCTGCCGTCACTGCCAGCGGAGCCGATCAGGCCATGAGTCCTGTTACCCCGATTGTTGCGGAGCGCGTCCGATGGCATCGGTAATTTACTGGTGGAACGTCGGCCTGACATTGATCCAGGTCATCATTGCCGGTGGCTGCTTGTCGTCGACGCGGCCGAATGGCATGGCGCGGCGACCGGTACGCGAGTCGTCAGGATGGCTTTGCGTTTGCGGTGCGATCGGGATTATTGATCCAATCCAATAGTGCCTTGCGCAATTCGGTCCGCTGCTCCTGCGTGTGGACGTAGTGCGGTCCGCGCCGTACCCGGTTGGGGCTGATTTCGGCATCCAGCGCGAAGTCGAGGGATTCTTCCGTGACCTTGCCGTCATTGATCGCGTCTCTGAGCACCCGATAGGTAATGAGCGTGGCGTTGCGTCCGATGCCGGCAAAACTGAGGATCATCTTGTCGGCGTTAAGTGCATCGGCCGGTTGCGTCAGCAGCTTGTTGTGCTCGTCGAGCAGTACGCTGGCACGCCTGATCTCCTGTTCACGCAGCAAGCGGTCGCTGAATTGGAGTCCTGCCTGCGTGATCGGTACCCGGATGACCTGCTGCGACGCCGACCAGGTGTCCTCGGCAACCAGTTCATGGCGCAGAAAATCGCGGTGGCTGCTTTTCTCATCGATGCGATTAAAGCTCATCACACGATAGCGCCCGCCGATCAGTCGGCCCTGAGGCTGGCCCAGCTGTTTCAGCAGCATCCCGATGACCGGTGTTTCGCGACTGTTCCTGGGATCGTAATGCGCCATGCGCGAGACGAACTGAAAGATGCCCTGTCCCGACTCCAGTCCTTGCAGGATGACGTTGTCGACGCTGCCATGTTGCGGCGATTGCCCTGCGGCGTAGGCGGCTTTGCTGTGTAACTGCTGCCTGATTTTGTGCGCATGAATCGGATGCGGTGCCTGCTCCGGTGTGCCGGCCTGCACCATGACGACGTGCCTGTTTTCCAGGCATTTCACGCCGGACTCATTGACCGGCACTTCCGTCCGGTCAAACATTGTTGGCCGCAACAAGGCTTGCGCTCTGCCGCGTGATGCGGCGGCGGTGGCGAGTGTTGGCGCCGCTTTCCTGACCCGGTGCTGGGCGAATGCTTGCACCGGCAATCCGGCAATCGACATCGCCGTTTGTCGCCAAATAACGGCCATTTGATGGCGGATGTGGCGCATGCGTTGCCGGAACGGGTTTTTTTTGTATTGCACGCGGTGGAAGTCCCTGGTTGGTTTCAGGTCGACGGCCAGCACTTCCGTTTCGGCTACTGCGGATACGGGTATCGCGCGCCCTGCACTTGACGCTGCCGCCGGGGATGCATGCTGCAGCGTCAAGTGCAGGGCGCGCGGTACGACGTCGGACTCCCCGAGATTCTTCACCAGCTTGTGCAGGATGGTGTCGACGGCGGCATCGCCCGGCTGTACGACATTGCCTTCCAGTGCCAGTTGCACGCGGTGCACGGGTGCCGGTTCTTTCAGCTCGGTTTCTGCCAGTAACTTTTGCATTTCACGTAGTTGGAAGGCGGCGCGGTCACCGGCGCTCTGGTGCGCACCCGGTGCGGCACCCGCCTGGGAGAGCGCGATCAACTTGTAGTCATTGAATTGCAGTGTACGGTAAGCGTTGGTTGCTTTGCCGACATTGACCACGATATCCGCGCCCGCAACACCGAGGTTGAGTGCAATGCCGAAGGCTGCCAGGCCGGTATTGGCATGGGTATAGCGCTCGCTTTCGCCAGCGGTCAGCTCTTTCGACAGCTTGATGGCTTCGACCTGTTCTTCGGCATTGCCGCAAAAAAGCTGTTGCACATCCGTATCGGTGATGGCAGCGATGCGCTCGCGCGCACGGGCCTGGTTGACGCTGTCCGCGTGAGTGCCCGCTGCCAGCTTCAATTCCTGCAGTGCCAGTTCCAGATTGAACAGGTCACACAGGCGCTTGCGCAAATCCTGTTCTTGCAGTTCGATGGCAAGCCTGCGCCGGTCGATCTGGCCCGCTCCGCCTCGCCAGGTTGTCGCTGTTTCGGCAGACTTAAGTTTCAGCAAGCGCTTGGTCGATTGCGCTACCCTGCCTTTCACGATCCGGCTGGCTGCATCCATGCGGATGCGCATCGGAGTTTTCCAGGCAGCGACCAGTTCCGCGACGGCAAAGTCATTCCGGTGCCGGTTACCGAACTGAGTGTCAAGGTCGCTCAATTGCTGCTGGAGCACTGGTTCGGTGAGCCTGTTTTTCTCCGCCTCGGCGACTGTCTCCTTGGCATCCTGGATGTGCTTGCTGTAGATCCCAAAGTTGGTCGCGAGGTCGAGCCCTGCGGGTGGCGGTTTGATGGCTGCGATCGCTTCCAGCCTGTCTTGCAGCGTCGCGAGGGCGGCTTTCCTGATTCTTTTTCGTTCTGCTGGTCGGGTCAGGCGCGGCACTTTCCGGTTCTGCAGATAGTCGGCATAGGCTTCGCCCCGTTGGCGTGTGCTCCTGGAATTTTCTCCAGCCAGCACTTCCAGCATCTTGACCAGGGCCACGATGGCGCGCTTGGCTTTGTCTTCGCCGTCTCGTGACGGACCCGGGCCGAGCTGATAGCCGAGATACATCACGACCGTCAGTATGGTCGCTGCCGCGATCAGCCCGCCCGTGACGACCGCATCGATGAATACCGGCGTCATGACCGCGATCATGGAAGCAGTCAGAACGGCTGCGGTGCCGGTATAGCTGCTCATCAAATAGCGCAGGTTGCCGATGAACTCGATTTTTGCGCTTTCGGACGAGGTCTTGTAAGCCGTCTTCACCGAGAGCTGGTGGCAGATCCGGGCGAAGGCCAGTTCCAGTTGTTCTCGTGTGTCTTGCCGGGCTTTCACGGTGCAGCCATCCCTTGCTCGTTCGAGTTTCTCCATCGCCACTTCCATTTGCTTCAGGCTCTTGGTGACGTCCTTGATTTTCAAGGTGCGCATGACGCCCAGTGAGGCCTGCAACATATTGGGTGCTCGTTTGGCTGCGGCTGACGCATCGGCGCGTCCGAGCGGAATGATGTCTTCGGTGCAGGCATTGCGAAATCGACGCGGCCCGGCGGCAATGACGGCGGCCGAAGTGCACATCTGCGTCAGTGCGCGGGTAGCGACCAGCGCTAACTTGCTTACCGGATCTGGTGTGAACAAGGCCGCCGCACTGAGCGAATTACTGATGGTCGAGCCGATCGTTGCCTGCTGGCGATGCAGGCCACCGCTGCCGGCAAGCTTGAAACTCTCCAGCACCGCCTGCGGATCTGGCTCGCCGACAGCGGCAAGGAAGGCGTCGATTTCTGCCTCGTAGTAATCGGCTTTGGTGGCGTTCGCTGGCAGCAAGCGCTGGTCTTCGTGGATGGTGGCAAGATTTTTTCGTTCGTATTCCAACGCCTTCATGCGCGATAGCGCAACAAGCGACACCGTCGTCTCGTTATGCTCGGCCTGGGTCTTGACCCACTCCTGGCAAATGTCGCCCGCCACAGTCGGCCATGTGGCATCGAAGCGCCGGGCCGGCAGGTGCGGAACTAACTTGGTGTTGAGAAGGCGGATAAACCTCTTGCGCATTGTGTTGTGGGCTGGCACGACAAGCGGGCTGCCTGCTGTGTTACTTGCCAGCGGCGTCGATGCAACCACGCTAGTTGACGGCGGCGCGGAACGGCGCTGGATCGCTGGTGATGCACCGGTCAGTGGGGTTGCACTCATGGTAATCAAGCAAAGAAGGGATCAGGTAAGGGACCAAGTAAGGATCAGGCAAAGGAGCAGACGATGCAGCGCAAGTGACGTTGTCTAAGTGACCGCGCAGGGCTGATGGTTCCGTTTGTGGTGCGATTGCCAACAACGTGGCGATGTCACGGGGAAGAAATAATTCATCAGTAAATTATCGGCGAATTACCGTTACACAGACCGATGGAGATTTTCATGTCATCTTCCGTACATCCTGTTCCCACCCGAAACATTCGCCTTCCGCGCGACCTCCTGAAGACCCTGGCTACGCCTGCACCGGCCCGGTTACTGCTGCAGACCGGCCTCGAATGGGCTTGCATCATTGCCCTGGCGTGGCTGGCGACGTGGTCGGCACATGGGGCGGTGAGCCTGCTCTGCATGCTGCTCATTGCCACTCGCCAGCATGCGTTGCTGGCGCTGATGCACGATTACTCGCACTTTCAGCTCAGCCGCAAGCGCGGCTGGCTCAATGATCTGGTGGGCGATGTCTTTACTGCCTTCCCGTTCTTCATCACCATCCACGGCTTTCGCCGCAATCACCTGCTACATCACAAGCATGCCTGGACCGAGCAGGATCCCAACTATGTCGCTTCCGCAAAAAAGCGCCGTTACCAGTTCCCGAAAACGCGTCTGCAAATCTGGCTGGAAATCGTCAAGCACGCGATCGGCTGGTACACGTTGCAGGAGCTGAAGCGCTACACGGTGGATGCGGGCATGGCCACCGATCTGCCGCGCAGCACCGTGCTAAGTCGCTTCGTGTTTGCGCTGCTGCTGTTTGCGACCGTCGTGTATTTCGACCTGTGGCGGCCGGTCCTGCTGTACTGGATCGTGCCGCTGACGACCTTTCTGATGGCGATTTTGTATGTGCGTGACCTGGGCGAACATTTCGGTTTGCCGGCGGCTGGCTTTGACAGTTCGCGCACGATGCAAGTTGGCCCGCTGGAGCGGCTGCTGATTGCGCAGAACGGCGTCAACTTCCACGCCGATCATCATCTGTTTCCCTCCGTGCCATTTTTTCGACTGGGCCGCCTGCATCGCGCCTTGATGACCGACCCGGCCTCTCGCGGGCGTGCTGTCATTACGCGCGGTTACCTGACCGGCCTGATCACGGAGCTATCGACCACAAACAAGCCTGTCGTTGCCAGCGAGGTCGATTATGTTTATTGACCTGTTGCCCCGGCTGTTACGTCGTGCGCATGCGGTGCGTTTGCAGACGCGCTATCTCGTGCCGGCCGATGTGCCCGCTTTGCTGGCACTGGAACACGACAAATGGGAGCCGAACCAGGCGGCGTCCGAAGCGATGCTGCGTCAGCGCATCGCGGCCCATCCGCAACTATGCATCGGGACGTTTTGTCCGCGCACCGGCAAGGCGCTGGCCTCGCTGTTCATGCGGCCGATTAATCCGGCGATTTTTATCGGGCCGACTCGCTGGGAATCGACGGCGAATTTGTCGGCAGACAACGTGCTGCACCGGCAGACGCGCAGCCTGTTCGGTATCAGTCTCAGCAGCAACCATGCAGCGGCGACCGATGCAATTTTCCGGTTTTTTTATCCGCGTGCACTGAAGTCCGGCTGGCGTGATGTCTATCTGGGTTCGCCGATGCCGGGCTTCCGGCGCGCGCGCGAGCTGGAGCCGGGCCTCTCGGCCTGGGAATACGTCCATCGCAAAAAGAAATTCCATGCCGGCGAGCCAGCCGATCCGCAGCTGTCGTATTACTTCGGCAAAGGATTCCGACAGGTGGTCTCGATTCAGCAAGATTATTTTCCGCATGCGCCGTCGCTCGATTTCGGCGTGATTTTGCGGCGCGTGATTCCGTTGTCGCAACCGGGAAAACTGTGGCAGCGCACGCCGCTGCCGGTGATTGCGTCGATGTCGGCGATGCTGTTTGAGCTGGTGCGGTGAGGGGGCTTTTTATTGCGGCGTGTGAGGGGACTTGTCGGGCTTGATCGGGGCATTTGGTGCAATGCCCTTTGGTTATTGCACCCTACGAAAACGACGGATGCGGTTAATGCACCGTACGCAAACGACGGATGCGGTTGTTGCACTCACCGATTTGGTGGACGGATTAGCGCGTCGTCAATGATTTTGCAGCGGCGCTGATCAGGTCGCGCAGCCACTTGTGTTCGTTGGACTGGTGTACCCGATCGTGCCAGAGCTGGTAGTAGCGCATTTTCGGAAAGGCTACCGGGACCGTGAAGCGCTTTAGCGGCATGGTCTTTTCATAGAAGCGCAGGAACTGTTCGCCGGTCGTCAGTACCAGATCGGTTTGCGTCAGCATGTACGGAATCAACCCGAAGAAAGCCGATTGCACGGTCACGTTGCGCTTCATGTTCTGCTTGGCCAGATAGCCTTCGATGACACCGTTGTAGCCGGCCAGTGTCTGGGCCGGTGCGACGTGTGGCAGGCTCAGATAATCCTCGACCGTCATGTCCTCGGCACCGGTGCGTTTGGCATAGGCGCACTCGCTGTGCATGAAGCAGGCAATCGTGTCTTCAAACAGTTTTGACAGGTGCAAGTGGGCTGGCGGTTCGCCCCAGTTGGCAATGACCAGATCAAGATCGCCGTCCGACAGCAGGCGGATGTAGTCAATTTCGGGACCGAGGCCATGAATCACCAGCTTGCTCTTGGGCGATTCGCGCCGCAGGCTCGACACGACGTTGGGCAGGAACTGGCTATCCAGATAATCGGGCGCGGCGATGTGGAAAGTCCGGCCTTCGTCTTGCGCCACGAACGGCACCTTGCGCACGAACAGGCGTTCGGTTTCGACCAGAATCCGCTTGGCCGGTTTGAGCAGGCTCTCGCCATGCTGGGTCGGCACCATGCCGCGCGCGCCGCGCACCAGCAGCGGGTCGCCGGTCAGTTCGCGTAACTTGCGCAGCGAGGCTGAAATGGACGGTTGCGGCTGGTTGAGTTTGAGGGCCACGCGCGAGACGCTTTTTTCTGACAGCAGCATGTACAGGATGCGGATCAGATGGATGTCGAGATGGTCGGGAAGTACGCCGGACATGAGTGCCTCATATGACAATGAATATGTGAAATATACGGGATGTGGCATGAGTTGGGCAGCGTTTGCGCTTATCTTCGTCAGGTCAGTCATCGTCGCGCGGTCGCACGGCCGACTCTTCCACAAGGATTGCATGGACGCTTTTTTACTCACGTATTTACTCACGTATGGCGTCGACTGGCTCAATTTGCTGGTGCGCTGGCTGCACCTGGTGACCGGCATCGCCTGGATCGGGGCCTCGTTTTATTTCGTCTGGCTCGACAATTCGATTCGCCCGCCATTGCCCGGTTCGGAGCTGGCCAAACGCGGTGTGTCGGGCGAACTGTGGGCCGTCCACGGTGGCGGCTTCTACAATCCGCAAAAATACCTGGTCGCGCCGGCCACCTTGCCGCCTACGCTGCACTGGTTCAAATGGGAAGCGTACTGGACCTGGATCTCGGGATTCTCGCTGCTGACCATCGTGTATTACTTCAATGCGTCAGCGATGATGATCGACCGCTCGGTGGCGGACCTGGCAGTCTGGCAGGCGATCGCGATCGGGCTTGGCACGCTGGTTAGCGGCTGGGTGGTGTACGACTTGCTGTGCCGCTCGCCGCTGGGCCAGCGCGATGGGCTACTGGGGATCGTGCTGTACATGCTGATCGTGGCGGCGGCCTTCGTGCTGTCAACGTTGCTGAGCGGGCGGGCGGCTTACATTCATGTCGGCGCGATGCTCGGCACTATCATGGTTGGTAACGTGTTGATGGTCATCATGCCGGGTCAGCGCAAGATGGTTGCAGCGATGCAGGCCGGGCAAGTGCCCGAGGCGATCCACGGTCAGCGTGCCAAGCAACGCAGCGTGCATAACAATTACTTCACCTTGCCGGTGCTGTTCATCATGATCAGCAACCACTACGCGATGACGTACAGTCACACCGCCAACTGGCTGGTGCTGGCGGCGATCATGGCGGCTGGTGTGCTGATCCGGCACTTCTTCAATTTGCGTCACAAGGGCCGGATTGTCTGGGGCTATCCGGTGGCGGGCGTGGCAATCCTGATGGCGGTGGCGGTGGCCATTGCGCCGACACCGGTGGCGCGCACCGGCGCGTCAGTCGACTTCAAGCAAGTGCAGGCGATCATCGACCAGCGCTGCGTCGCGTGCCATGCGGCGCAACCGACCCAGCCGGGTTTTGCGGCGGCACCGCTGGGTGTGCAACTGCAGACGTCGACGCTGATCCATCAGCATGCGGCGCGGATTTACCAGCAAGTCGTGCAGCTGCGGGCCATGCCAATCGGGAACCTGACCGGCATTACCGAGGACGAGCGGGCGTTGATCGGGAAGTGGTATGTGGCGGGTGCGCGTTGATGGTGATGGATGGTTTTCGGCACGCGTTGTGGTTGCGGGGCAGGTCAGTCTTGGCGACGATTAGCGGTGCATTCGGTGCACACCAAATGAAAGCCGCAGCGTGGGCACGCAGGATGCCGGGCGCATCACTCCGGCAAAAGGCCGTCGGTGTGCAATCGTGCCATCCACGCCTGTTCGACAAAGCTGTCCGTGACGCCGTAGTGCCCATGACTGACACGCATCAGCAGGTTGGCCGAAGTCATCATGCCGATCACGCTTTGCACCTCCTGGGCAGTGATTTCCCGGCCGATTTGCGCCGAGTACTCACTCAACGTGTCGGCAGTAAATCCGCCCCTGACGTTTCCTCCAATATGACAAAAACGGGAAAAGATGGCCGCGGCAAGCGGACCCAGTGCTTCTATTTTTTGTAGTTCGACATCGGCTGCAGCGGCACCAAGAGACTCGGCTATCGTTGGCAAGTGCTCGTCGGCATCGGCTCCCGGAGGCAATCCGCGCAAGATACTGAGTGCCTTCATTAATTCTTCGGGACGACTCCCCATTCTTTTGAATGCGGCTTCAGTGACAGGTATCGACGGGACCTTGGTGGCTAGCTGTGGCGCGACCTGTTGCAGTACGTATTCAATAAAGTCGCGCCCGAGCACCGGAAAATCATGCGTTACCGCACCGTTGAAGGCCTGGTTACCCTTGATGGAGAGTTCCTGGACGCGCGCGCGATGCGAGCCGGTTCCGACGAAGAGAAAATAGCCGGGTGTGTCCGGTCGCGTATTGATCGCATCACATGTTGCTTTCAGTGCGTGGAGCATGCTGTCACCGTCTGCACTGCCTAACGCTTGCTGGACCTCGTCAACGATGAGCACCACATCTGTTTGAGCTTGTTCAATTAACTCCGTGAACGCATGAGCAAGACTGACGCCCCCCTCCTTGCCGACGTCTGCGAGCTTGAATCCGAATTTGAAGCCCGCGGCACCGGCGTCAATACTGGTCACCCGTTTTAATTTCTGGAGTACACCCGAGCCGGGAGTTTGCAGCGCATCGAGCGACTTGCGGATGGCATCGTGGACCAAATCTGCAGGATTGGCTTGTGGTTGGCTCCACAAGTCGACATAGATGACGATCGCGCCGCACTCCTCCAAAGCAGGAATCAGGTCGCTGGCAAGGAAGGTCGTCTTGCCGACCCGTCGCTGGCCGGAAAGAAATAATCCGGAGCGCAGTGAGGTGTCGAGAAAGGAAGGCCGAAGTAGTTGCTGGGCCATTTCCTGAGCGAGGGCAGTGCGGCGAAAAGTCATGATTTATGAAATTTTATGGGATGGCGATAATTATCGGGTTTCCATAAAATTCTGTAAAGCCGTTCTAATGATGACGAATGCACCGCCGCAGCGGGAGTTGGCCGACATGGTTGTCCGTGCTTGGCGATGGTAGCCAGGGCATTCGGTGCAATGCCCTGCGGTTATTGCACCCTACGCGATCGAGTTCTTTGATTGCGGAACCAGTTTTTTTTACGTAGGGTGCAATGCCCTGCGGTTATTGCACCCTACGCGATCGCGTTTTCTTTGATTGCGGAACCAGTTTTTTACGTAGGGTGCAATAACCGAAGGGCATTGCACCGCATACCTGAGCGCTACGAGGAGCGTCAGTTCATCGGCGTTGTAGTCTGCACCAGCCACAGGCCGGCCAGATCCGCTGCGCCGTCGGTCCCCTTGACGGCCTTGAAGGCCTTGGCCGCCAGGTCTTTCTTGCCGGCGCTGGCGTAAGCCACACCGAGGTGCAGGCGCGCATCGTCCAGACGTTTCAGGTTGCCTTTCTTGATGCCGTCTTCCATCAGTGCCAAGCCCTTGTCGGCCTGTCCGGCGGCGACCAGCGCAAAGCCGACATTGACCATCTCCGTGCCATCCTTGCTGGTTATGGCGGCAGTTTCGGCAGCGGCGAAGCCGGCGGTTTCTGCAGCGGCATTCCTGTTGGCCAGGTCCAGCAAGCGCTTCTGACGCGGTGCTTCGGCACCGACGCCGAGAATGCCCGCCTTGAATCCCATGTCGGCGATTTTTTTGCCTTCAGCGGCGTAGCCGGCCTGTAGCGCCAGTTGCGACATTTCCATGTAGTCACCCGCCGTTTTCAGCAAGCCACCGGCCAGACGCAAACGGAAGACATCCAGCGTAAAGCGATCCGAAAAGCCTTTCTTGCTGGCCAGTCGATTGACCAGTTCTGCCCAGTACTGTTTTTTCGGATACGCGCGCACCAGCTTTTCCATTGCCTGCACATACGCAGCACTGTCGTTCTGTTTGAGCGTGGTACTGACCAGCAACTGGTAGGTTTCTTCGGCGGGCGTGCGGCCGGCTTTTTCATCGGCGGCAATCGTCGATTGCAATTCTTTTTGGGCCTTGGCGAAGTCGTTATTGAGGAAGTAGGTTTGTGCCAGCAAGCCGCGCACTTGCGGATCGGTACCGCCTTCCTTGATGTAGCGCTGAATCCAGACCTGCGAATTGGCATAGTCCTGGGCGCGGTAATACAGGATGGCCAGCGCTTGCATCAGCTTGAGGTTGTCGGCAGCGGGCATTTTGCCGGAATTGATCGCGGCTTCGTACGACTTGGCGGCCGTGGCATTATCGCCGGCACCTTGCGCCGCGGCTCCGCGCATGCGGTCCAGCGTCAGTTGTTCGGCCGGATTTTTTGCGCCGATGCGGTCGGCTTCACGCACCTTGGCAAGCGCTTCCTTGTAGCGCTGTGCGCGCATCATGTCCTGGGCTTGCTGCAAGGGTTTGCCGAGTTCGGCACGAAGACCTTCTTGTGCGTGTGAGAGTGGCGTGAAGCCAATGGCGGCGAGCAAGACGGCAACGCAGGTGACGCGAGTGAGGCGAAATCGGGACATGGTGAAACCTTTCTGACGGGCCAAGCAAAAACGGCAGAGGAAGACCCCTGCCGTGTCATCAACGGATGTGTTGCCGGTTATTGCAGGAACTGCTCATTGCCAACCATGCCGATCTTGGTCACGCCAAGTCGCTGTGCCGATGCCATCACGGCGGCAACCGATTTGTACGGTACCAGCTTATTCGGACGCAGGTGCACTTCCGGCTGGGTCGGCGTGTTGGCGACAACCCGCAATTTTGATTCCAGCGTGGCACGGTCCGGTACTACCACACCATCCCACAACACGGTACCGTCAAAGTCAACATCGACGGTAACCACCACCGGCGGTGCCGTCGGCGGGGGCGGCGTGCCGGATGGCATGTTCAGGTTGATCGCATGATTCTGGATCGGAATCGTGATGATCAGCATGATGATCAATACCAGCATGACGTCGATCAATGGCGTCATGTTCATTTCGATCATCGGCTCGTCATCACCGCCGCTTGATCCCATATTCATTCCCATCGCTTACTCCTCGTTGGCGGATTGGTCGGTTAGCTGCGTGGTGGCGGTTCGGTAATGAACCCCACCTTGACGATGCCGGCCCGCTGTGCCGTCAGGATCACCTTGCCGATGTACTCGTAACGGGTGTTCTGGTCACCGCGGATATGCAGCTCCGGTTGCGGTGTCATGACCGCAATCACTTTCAGGCGTGCCAGCAGCGCATTGGTATCGGCCACCGGCTGCTCGTTCCAGAACATGTCGCCATCCTTGTTGACCGCCAAGTTGATGTTCTCTGGCTTGGTCTTGTACGGGAAGTTGACTTCGGACGGCAGTTTCACCGCCACGGTATGCGTTACCACTGGAATCGTGATCAGGAAAATGATCAGCAGGACCAACATGACGTCCACCAGTGGCGTCGTGTTGATCGTGGCGATCACCTCGTCTTCATCACTATCCGAAGAGCCGAGATTCATCGCCATTGATTAGCCTTTTTTGCTTGCAGTTGACATCACGCCCGACAGCAGGACCGAATGCAGGTCGGAGCTGAAGGTACGGACATTTTCCATGGCGGTCTTGTTACGACGGACCAGAAAGTTATAACCCAGAACGGCTGGTACGGCGACGCCCAGACCGATGGCCGTCATGATCAGCGCTTCGCCAACCGGACCGGCCACTTTGTCGATCGATGCCTGACCAGCGATACCGATGGCGGTCAGGGCGTTATAGATACCCCAGACGGTGCCGAACAGACCAACGAATGGCGCGGTCGAACCGACGGTGGCGAGCAAGGCCAGGCCATCTTGCAGGCGACTCTGGACTTTTTCAACAGCGCGCTGGATCGACATCGTGACCCAGGTATTGAGGTCGATGTGTTCCAGTAATGCGCCTTCCTTGTGCTCGATCGACTTGATGCCGGTTTCGGCGATGAAGCGGAACGGACTGCCTTCTTTCAGTGACAGGGTACCGGCATCGACGCTCTTGGCATCCCAGAATTTCTTGCCGGCTTCGGCAGCCTGACCACCCAGTTTGACCTGGTCGATCAGCTTGGTGATGATGACGTACCAGCTGCTCATCGACATCAACACCAGAATCACCAGCGTGCCACGGGCGACGAAGTCACCACCTTTCCAGAGAGCGTCAAGGCCGTAGGGATTTTCGACTTTTTCCGTAACCGGTGCGACCGAAGCGGTGGCGGTACCAGCGGCAGGATCAGCCATCGGCGCAGCAGTCGGCGCGGCTGGCTCAGTGCTGGCCTGGGCCAGCATGATAGGCGTTGATTCAGCGGCAAGCGCTGTTTGTGGTGTCAGCAGTACGGCTGCAGAAGTGACAGAGATCAGTAGCGCTGCAGCAAAAGCAGACAAACGGGATGATAAAAACATGCTTTCTCCAATATGAATAAACGGGTACATCGTTTTAATGTGATCCAACCAGACTGCAGCGATTGGCAGAGCTTTATTCGGCGTTACTAATTATCGAGCTTCCACACATATTCCACCGAGAACGTGGATTGCACAGCTTTCCCATCCTGCGTACCCGGATTGAACTTGCACCGGCTCAGACCAGCAACGGCAGCGCGATCCAGATTGCGCGAACCGCTGGTTTTCTTGACTTTGGCATCGAGCATCTGACCGGTCGGACTCACCGTGAATTCGACCCGGGTAACGCCGGTTTCTTCGGCGATCAGAGAAGCACGCGGATAGTCGGGTTTGCAGCTATTCAAATCGTTGATGCCTGCCACGACGACCGGCGGCCCAGCGGGTGCCGTCGATGGTGCCGGTGCGGCAGCGACCGGTGCGCTCGGTGCTGGCATGACCGGATTGTCCGGTTTGACGTTCGACACGGCCGTAATTGTATTGACGGGCGGTGGCGGCGTATTGATCTGAATCTCTGGCGGCGGAATAAACGGTGGTGGCGGTGCAACCATTTTTGGCGGTGGCGGCGGCGGTGGCAAATTGGGTGGTGGTGGCGGCGGCTTGATCTCTTCGATCAGCTTGGTTTCCACTGGCTGGGTGATGACTTCGACGGCCTTGCGGGCCAGCCCCGAAACCAGCGCGTACACGATAAACAAGTGCAGAAGTATGACAGCCGCGAGACCGCCAAATTTTTTCGCGGGGTTACGTTCTTTCTGCGAGAAATCCATGCCTTAACTCCTCCATTACCAATACATTTTTTTTCATCTCGAAACCCGGTAGGGTTGCATTCTGATCCAGAGGCCGCAGGCATCGTGCAGTCTGGCCAAGGCGTGGATTATACATAGCTGCGTTCTGGTAGCAATAAAAATATAAACCCAATTTAATCAAGGAGATAGCGATGTTTCTGGAAGTTGCATGGCACTTGCATAAACCAGATTTTTTCTTTTGAACATTTATTTCAGTACATTATTTCGTGAAACAGAGTTCTCAGCCGTGCAGACGGGTGCGATGCCATCGGAAAGCGAATTTTACGTGCTGGTCGATGCGGGTTGTCGCCCGGTAGTGTGATGGCTAGCCCGGCGACTATCGGGATGGCCGGCAGGCCTTGCTACGATTTTTTTAAGACTTTTTTCTTATCCTGCATAGCGTGACGCTCCGGAAAGTCCCGTCTTGCTACCGCATCATCGGTGCCGCATCGTCCAGATGCTTTCTTGCGACCGTCTTGAAGTCATCCGAAACCCGCTCATCCGCAAGTACGGCGATCCAGAACTGGTTGGCCAGCATTGCCGCGCGCGGTAGCTGTCGCAGATCGAGCTTGTTCATTGCGTCGAGAAAGAGTCGTCGTCGATCAACCCCGAGTGGGCGCGCGATCATCATCTTGGTGAGAGGTGTTTGCTATGCCACTGCTTTAAGGGTGTGACAGATACAACAGATGCGACATATACTGCACTATGTTCGTAACTATTAATGGAGTCGGCATGGAAACCATTGTTCATCTCAGTGATGACAAAGAAGATCGCGCCCTGGAGGATATTTTCATCAAGGTCCGTCGACTGTTGTCCAGCACGAATCACGCTGACATTGCCACACTCGACACCGATGAAGTTGCCGAAAAATTGGCGTCCGTATTCGTGATCGAGGGCAAAAAACAGCCCGTGAATAAAGGCCTCACCAAGGAGCGTTTGGCTGAGGCCAAGAAGAAGGTCGACAACTATTTTGAGTCGCTTAATTCGGATGCCCCTGTTGAAGATACCGGTCTTAGCCCGAATGAAGCTGCCGAATTATTGCGAATGTCGCGTGGCACGCTCAATAAAATGCTGGCAGATGGTTCATTGAATTTCAGGACTTGGTCAGTCGGCAGTAACAAGCGGATATCTAAAAACGATGTCACCACATATTGGGACGGATTGATGCGCAAACTCGACCCAATTAAAGCTGAACTGGTGGAAGAGGCCCGCAAAGCCGGGATGTACGAAAAGTACAGCAGCAGTACGAATGCGCAAAAAACAAAGAGCCCTGATTGATGGAGCGCGTTTTTGTTGATGCAAATATTTTATTTTCAATCATTTTGCGAGATCTGTTTATCGAACTCGTTCGAGCTGGTGCCATCGAAGTTATTTGGTCTGAGGATGTGCAAATTGAATGGGCTCGCAGTGCTGTATCGAACGGAAATCTAAAGCCATTGAGTCAAACATCCGTGGATCGTCAGAACGACTGCATGAACAAGATGCTGCCAGACGCTTATCTACCGAGATCGCGTTATGAGCATCTGATCGAAAGCATCACTGGGCTGAACGATCAAGATGATCGTCATGTTGTCGCAGCTGCGATTATTGGCAATGCAAGCATTCTCTCCTCCAATGACAAAAAAGCTGGATTTAATAAAGTTCTTGGGCAATACGGGATCACGCTTTTTACGCCCGATGATTTCATGATCTATTTGATCAACGATTTAGACATGATTGATTTAGTCACCAAGGCGATCAAGCGGCAACGATCGGATTACACGCGACCGCTTATCTCTGCGCTTGATCTGGTCGATGCTTTTTCAAAAAACGGACTCGTCGAATTCGCAAAGATCATGCATTCCCAGGCCAAATACTTATAACCGAGGCAATAGTTTGTCGAAGAAAACAGCGAAAGAACTGATCGATTAGTGCGATTTCACGACGCCGATGCCTGCTGATCAGGTGGAGTTTGACAACGCCTCTAGCGTTGGCTCATAAAATCTCTAAATGAAATCAGCATGGCAACCTTTGCCTACGGCCGAGTAAGCACTAAAAAACAGAACGCCGATAATCAAGGGCTGGAAATTGAGAGCGCTGGTCATGTCATTGATGACTGGTTCGCTGACGCCATCAGCGGTAACGCAAGCCCCATCCAGCTACCTCAGTTCGCGCCCCGGCTCGGTCAGATTCGCAATGGAGAGACGTTGCTGGTATCCAAACTCGATCGCTTCGGCGCGACGCCCAAGATTCTTATCCTGCATAGCGTGACGCCCCGGAAAGTCCCGTCTTGCTACCGCATCATCGGTGCCGCATCGTCCAGATGCTTTCTTGCGACCGTCTTGAAGTCATCCGAAACCCGCTCATCCGCAAGCACGGCCATCCAGAACTGGTTGGCCAGCATTGCCGCGCGCGGTAGTTGCCGCAGATCGAGCTTGTCCAGTGCGTCCAGAGACAGTCGGCGATCAACCACTTCCCCTTGGGTGTTTGGCCGATACAACATCGGTAGCATGTCGTAGCAGGGCAGTAAGGAAAACTGCTGCCCGGTATTCCATCGCAGTGAGAGATTTCCGTGATGTCTGTCCGTATTGCCGATGAGTGCACCGTACAGGTCCAGCAGCTGGATGACGTCGAGATCGGATGCGGTTAATTGGCGCTGGTTGCACAGCAGATTTGCCACGTACGACCACGATTTATCGAGGGCACCCGTTTTTCCTGCAAGGCTAGCCAATGACAGCATCGGCAATCGACCTTGCAGTCCTTGCCGGTCAAATCGGGTGGATTCAAGAAATACCCGATTTTGCGAGATCAGGATATCGGACTTTGCAGCGGCAATACCGTTGAGTGCCAGCGTTGTGAGCGCATGGTGTTCGGCAAGCAGGAGGTCTCCCCATCGTCGCCCGCCTGGCGTGTCGATTCCCGCTGAAAATTTGACGAGGACATGACGGCCTGGCTGGTCCGCTTCGTCGCATGAAATCGTGGCGAGGAATTTGGGCTGCTCACCGCCGGCGGAAGACCCGGCCACATCCCCTTGCAAGGCGCGCTCGGCAAGCTCCGGGTAGCGCTGAGATCGATCGGTTTCGGTCATGACGTCCCGGACCCCCTTCGCATGATCCTGGCGGTAACGACGGTAGGATTCACTGCCGACGAGTAGATCGCCCATGCTGTTTTCGCCGCGGCGCGCGAGGTAATACAGCACATCATCGTCGCTCCACTTCAGCACATCCGGGGGCAGATCCAGATCGGCATTTTCTTTCGGTACGGTTCGCCCCAAAAAACCTTGTGGTCGCAGATCCTGAAGAAAGGTGGGTAATCCTTCGCACGGGGTAATTACCGCGCTGCCGTTCAATTGGATCGCATGCCAGTGTCCGGCGAGGACGATCAAGTTGCAGAAATGCTGAGTGGTACCCGTTGCATCGATGCGATAGACCGGCAAGGTACTTCCCAGGTCACGCACAGGTCGAGTCAGTCCGTACCTGGTCGACCGTGCAGCGCCCAGCACGCAGATGTCATTGCCTGCTGCCGGCCAGAGCCGTGAAAACGTCGACTGGCTGATACCCAGTCCGGATGACAGGGTTTTCGCGTCGGCCGGCTGGCGTGACAGGAGTCGGCGAAGCATCGTTATTTGGTCGTCTTTTTTGATTTTTTCCAACCATTATGAATAGATAAAAAAAGGTCTTCGCCATAGCAGACGAAGACCTTATTGGACCACAAATGAATTGATTTTGAATAGATATTATCGGGTTGCCGGAGACAACGCGACAGGGTCGGTGACGGCCGTTTCCGTGCCTTTCGCAAGACACAGCGCGTACCGAACCGCCAAATGAAAAAGCCCGGGAACAAGTCCCGGGCCAAGGTGTTGCTGGTGTCAGGTTCCTGCCGTTGCTGGCCGGGTTGCTGACTTTATGTGTTGATTTATGCGTTGAACGACATCAGAACTTGTACTTGACGCCGACGTTCAGGTAACGGCCAAGCGCGCCGCTGTAGTCCAGCGGGTTGTAGGACTGTGCACCGTAGGTCAGTGGATCGAGTGGTGGCAGTTTGTCGAACAGGTTCTGGACGGTGCCGAAGATTTCCACGTTCTTGCTGGCCAACCAGCGGAAGGTCATGTCAATGGTCGTGAAGGACGCCAGTTTGCAGCCGTTAGGTGCATCGGTGCCATCAGCAAAGGTGCTTGCGCAACCGGCCGGGTCGTTCTTGAACAGCTTGTTGTCGAGCTTGCCGCGGTAGTTGACGATGGTCGAGACACGAATTGCATCACGTTCCCAGGTCGCACCGAGGTTGACGCGATCCGATGGGGTGCCCATGCAGTTGCTGACATCGCAGTTGCCATGCGTACCGGCGAAGTCATACTCGGAGCCGTCTTTTTCCTTGCGCAGGAATTTGAACAGATGGGTCCATTTGGCATCCAGCGTGACCTTGCCATAGCCGGAACCCAACTCGAATCCTTGACGGAGGTCGAGGTCAGCGCCCTGAACGGTGGTTGATGCCGAGTTGACGTATTTGGCAAGAACCGCCGTGATGGCACCCGGGTCACCGGCAATCGCCGTGGCAGTCGATGGATCCCGTGAAACCTGACCGGCAGCAACCGCAGCGGAACTTTGCTCCTGGTTGATTTCGTTCTTCCGCTTGATCTGGAAAAAGTCCAGCGACATGCTGGTCTTAGGCAATGGATCCCAGACGAAGCCGAGGGTCGTGCTCTCGGATTTTTCAGGCTGCAGGTCTTTGTTCGGTGAGGTGATCACGGCGACACTACCTAACGAGCAAGCCGTTGTCACGCCCAGTGCGCAACGGGCTGGATCGGCGACGCTCGAGAAGGCAGCCAGGCCACCTTCGCCGTTTTCAGCAGCGCTCGGAGCGCGGAAGCCACGAGCCACGGTGCCGCGGATCGCAAATTCCTTGACCGGAGTCCACTTCGCGCCGATTTTTGGCGTGAAGGCGTTACCGACATCGGAGTAGCGGTCAGCGCGCACAGCAGCCGACAATTCGACCGTTTTGAGCACGGGAGCCAGGACTTCGGCATACAGGGCACCGACATTGCGGCTGCCTTTGTAGGCTGAATAACCCAACCCGATCACGTCACCGACTTCGGTGCCGCTTGATGGATCAAGTCGGGTGGACTCATGACGGAATTCGCCGCCAACAGCCAGGCCAATCGCACCACCGCTTAACTTGCCCAGTTCACGTGAAGCCTTGAAGTCGATTTGCGAGACGGAGGTCTTGGCATCGTTACTCACGAGTGGTGACAGTGCACCGTAGAGAGCAGCCGAATTAAGGCCGGCGTTTTCACCGATGCGCCAGTAGCTGCCAGCCGGCAATGCCGCATACGCCGCGCTTCGGGCACGAGCAGCAGCAACGTTGGCAGGCGTCGGGTTGAGCAGCGCAAAAGTTGCTGCACGTGCCAGATAGCCGGTGCGCTCACTCGTCACCTTGTTTTCCGAATACAGGAAAGCGGTGTCAAAGTCCCATGCGCCTTGCGTGCCTCTCAGGCCGGCTACCAGGCGAGTGAAGGTCGAATCAATTGTGCTTTCGCGCGGACCCACATCGGCCGCGAGGTAGCGCAACCGTGCTGCGGTACCGAAGTACGGGTTGTCCGGATGATTGGCACCAAGGGCAACACCGGCATTGCTAACCGCACCACCCGGATAGCCGACGCTGCTGCTGACACCCGATGGGGTCGATGACGACTTTGACTCGCTCTTGTAAAGGTTGTACTCGACGTATGCCTGCAAGTCTGGATTGATCTGGCGTGTGCCGCGACCAAAGAAATTGAAGGTTTCCTGCTTCGGTTGAATCTGGTTGTAATCCTGTGCCGCATCGGTCAGGCAGCCGCCGCCTGGATCGCCTTGCGGATGGGTTGTGAAGTTACCGCAGTTGGCACCCGGAAACAGGCGTGTGAAACCGGTACCGGCAAGATTGCCGCGACTGTAATAGTCATTGGTGACCGGATTGCGGACATTGCCGTTGACCGAACTGCCTGCGGCATTGTTGCCGGTGATCGCACCGGCGCCGCTCAAGCCTTCTTGCGCACTGAAGCCATAACCGCGCAAGTCTGATTTGCCGACTTGACGACGATCGGTGCGATCGCGGTAATACGCTTCGCCCTTGTTGCCGTATTCAAAGTTCAGCAAGACATTGTATTTGTCGGTGTCGATGTCACCGAAGCCGTGAGTAATCGTGGCGCGGACATCCTTGCCATCGCTGTAGCCGGACGACTGGCCATAGCTAACCTTGCCCGTAGTGCCTTTGTAATCCTTGCGCAGAATGACGTTGACCACACCGGCAATGGCATCGGAACCGTAAATGGCCGATGCGCCGTCTTTCAGGATTTCAACCCGCTCAACGGCTTCGAGTGGAATCAGGTTCAAGTCGGCAAACACTTTCTGGCCATCATCGGCTAGACCGTATGGCGCAACGCGTCGGCCATTGACCAGCACCAGCGTTGATGCGGTACCAAGACCACGCAGCGAGATACCCGACGCGCCGGCCGCAAAGCCGTTACCGAAGGAAGTCGGAACCGAGCCCTGGTTATCGACAGCGAGCGATTGCAGCAACTCGGCAACACTGGCCTTGCCGGATTTTTCGATATCGGTACGGCTCAGTACCTGGACCGCGGAGGCAGTTTCTGCCTGTGCCCGACGGATGTTCGAACCTGTCACTTCGACGCGTTGTGTGGCAGCGGCTTCTTGTGCCAGGGCGGGCATGGCGATCATGCCCAGTCCCATGACGACACTGCCTGAAAACATCAGGCGCATCGATCGCGACAATACGGTTTCCTTCATCATTGCCAAACTCCTTCGGGGGGTAGTATTTTTTAACAACCGATTTTTATTCGCTGGCTATTGCCGGCTCTACAAACAATTCATTTATAGAATTGATTTTGTGAAAGCATGGTTCCATTTGAAACGCGACCGTGTCAGTACAAATCTTTTAGTGACCGATGGTTGTAGCCCAATAAAACAACGTTGGTTTGCAGCTGCAAAAGTCGTCTTGGGGTACCTGGTGACCGTGTTCCCGACAGCGATTCGGTGCGCTTGTACGGTCATTGCCGCGAAAATCTGCATTTTGTATATCAGAAGACAGATTGCCATCGCGATACTCTTACGCGGCGAATTTTATGTCGGTCGAATCGCGGCGGTGTGGACCGTTATCTTGTGCGGAGCAGCATCGAAATATATTTTTTACTTGGCAGGAATGTGGGTGTACTTCCGGGTAATGCAGAGCTGTGGGAGGGGTTGTTTGTGCAAGGGGTGGGGAACTGTCGGATCAGCGGGATGCTTTTCGGCTTGTAAACAAAAAAACGCCGGTAAGTTACCCGGCGCTGGCGTTACTGCATTTCCCCGAATCTGCCCCGCACTGATGTCGGGTGATCCTTGTTTTATTTCCCTGATGCTCAACTTGGCGCACGGCAGTTGCCTGCCGTGCGCTGTCGTGATTATTGCTTGTGATCAGAACTTGTAGTTGGCGCTCACATAACCGGTTGCGCCATGTGCGTCGTAATACGTTGGATCAAAGCCGGTCTGGAAGTAGTTTCCAAGGCCGATGATTTGCGGTGGCGCACGGTTAAACAAGTTTTTGACGCCGGTACGCAAGGTCAGATTTTTGACGCCGGTGTAAGCACCCTGCAAATCCCAGGTGGAAAACGCGCCTACGTGTTGTGCATCCGTTCCGGTATCCGAATCGGCCCGGGCGGCATCCTTGTAACCGGACTGGAAGTTCTGGGTGACGCCGAGTGCGTAGTCGTGGAATTTCCAGTCAAAGGTCAACTGATGCTTCCAGCGGAAAATGATGCCGCCGGCAGATACGGCATTGAGTGCGTTGCCGTTGGCATCAATCGTGGCAGCGATACTTGGCTGGATGGTGCCATCCGGCAGTTTCTCGTCGAATTTAGTGAGGTAGGTGCCGTTCAGGTGGGTACTGAAGGTACCGTAGTTCACAGTTTTGGCGATCAACCAGCGCAGATCAACGTCAATACCCTGGGTTTTCAGGCTACCGGCATTGAGGTTGGTGCTTTGGATATTGGTGATGTTGCCAGCGCTGTCGCGTTGTACCAGACCCGTGTACGTTGCATTACCAGTAGCGGCCTGGGCAACGATGAACTGGGGTGCCAGCGTGGTTACCAGATCCTTGACGCCAATACGCCAGTAATCCACCTGAATCGATACGCCTTGTACCGGATCAAGAACAAAGCCAACCGACGCTTGCTCGGATTTCTCCGGCTTGAGGTTGGGATTGCCGCCGGTGGTGATGTTGAACTGGTTGTTGACCTTGGTGACCGGGTCGACAAACGTGGCACTGGTGCCGTAAGTTTGCGGGCTGTTCAGCTCCGGCAGCGACGGCTCACGGAAGCCTTTGCCATACGATGCCCGGAACAACATTTGCGTCAGTGGCTGGAAGCGGAAGCTGATCTTCGGATTCGTTGCCGTGGCCGTCGGGAATTTGTCGGTACGTACCGCGAGGTCAACATCCAGATTTTTCAGGATCGGGACATTAAGTTCGCCGAAAATGGCTGACGAATTGCGCGACGCCGACAGGGGCAGCGCCTGGCCGCCATAACCGGAGACGTCACCGGCTTGGTAGGCGGCGCTCGGATTGAGGTTCAGGTGCTCGTTGACCAGGGCGGCACCAGCGGCGAAGCGCATCATTCCGGCAGGCAGGGCAGTGAGATCACCCGACACGCGGCCATTGAGCGCATCGTTGGTCAGCACGGAATTGATGATCTGGCCGTTGTAATTGGTCCCGTAGATTTGCGCAGCCAAGGCAGGGGACTGGTTACGAAGATACGGATTGAATGCATCGTTTCCGCTCAACAGTTTGACCAGCTGGATCTGATTCTGGAATCCCTGCTTGGTGGACTCGGTAACGTCACTGGAATTGTGGTTGTAGGCGATGTCGAAATCGTAGCCTTTGAACGTGCCACGTGCACCCATTACCAAATGCGACTGATCGGCAACGTCTTCCCGAACGCGACCGCCGCCATCAAAGGCGCGATAGCTGACCGTGACCGGCTTACCAGCAGCCGAAGGCTTGTTGGCGGCAATAAATGCTGCCGGATAAGCCGGATTGCTCGGATTGAGGATGATCGCCGGATACACATTCTGTGAGGCGAACAAGGGATCCGGTGCCAGGAACGAGACGCTGTACGGTGACGCTTGTGCATTGACATGCGTGAGCTGATGCGAATGAAATCCTTCGGCAAAGAGTTCCGTGTTGTCATCGAGTTTGAAGCGGAAACTACCTGCCAGATTGGCGCGGGTCACTTGCGGCATCAAGTCAGCAAACGGTGCAAAGTTGAAGCGGCAGGTACCAATGTTGGCATCGTAAGCACTGCCGTTCGTGGCGCAGTTGGCAGGGGACAGGGCATTACCGATACCTGAGCCTTGTGAGGCCAGCGTTCTTGGAATCACATTGACCGAGTTGGGGGTGGTGGTTGGCACAAAAGTGCGTAATGCGCCGCTTGGCGTGGCGCTTTGATCGCGCATGCCGTCATTCGTAAAGGCATCGCGTGCATAGCTGCGTTGCGCGCCAGTCACTGCCGAGTCCTTGGCCACATCGGCCGACAGGGTCACGTTGTAGCGATCTTTCTCATAGTCACCGAAGCCGACCAGGATGCTGGCTTTCTGGGTGGCACCGCCACCGTCTTTGGTACCGCTGGTGTAGCCGCTCAGTTCCGTGCCCTGGAAATTCTGTCGCAGGATAAAGTTGATCACGCCACCGATGGCATCGGAACCGTAGACGCCTGACGCGCCGTCTTTCAGGATTTCAACATGGTCGACTGCTGCCAACGGGATGGAATTGACATCGACCGATGCGCCGTCCGTCGCGTAATTGGCGAGTCGGCGGCCATTGACCAGTACCAGCGTTTTGCTTGATCCGAGGCCACGCAGGCTGGCGGTCGATTCGCCATACGTGGTAGAGCCGACACCTTGGGCGCTGTTGCTCGCACCGACGGCAGAAATGGCGGTGACCGAAGTCAGCAATTGTTCGACCGACGTGACGCCAAGTTTTTGAATGTCTTCGCGCGTCACGGTTTGCACTTGCAGCGAACCTTCTGCCTGTGCCCGCTTGATTGACGATCCTGTCACTTCCACGCGCTGGGAGCTCGACGCTTCCTGCGCTTGGGCTGCGGTCGTCAAGCCCAGACCCAGCACCACTCCACCTGCAAACATCACACGTATTGATCGTGAGATCACGGTTTCCATCATCATTGCCACACTCCTTGGGGGATTGGTCCATCACTGGTTAAAGGCGATCTGCTGTCGCCTGATACGCAATTTCCTGAGGAAATTAACGGTGGAACGATGGAACCATTCCGCCATGGAAGATGTCAATTAGCAACTAAAGTGGTATGTTCCATATTGCAACGTCCAGTGTGCCGATGGAATGTGAAATTGAAGTGGCGATAATGCTCGGTTGAACGTGGGGGTACTGCTAGGTTGTATGGCGAACAGCAAAAAAGGCTAAATTTTATAAATCAATTTCGACTTGTTGGTTACGATAGCTAAAAGCACCTGGATGGTCGGCTCTTAGTGTGGTTTAGTGGTAGCAATGTTTCTTGTGCGCAGCACCATGGAAATATATTTTTCGCACCCCCGAATCGTGCTCAGTTACGTTAAGGTGTCGTCCTTTTACGTCTCGGCCACATGTCGGGTCGTAACGGTCCAATGATCAATCGGGCCATCCGGTTCAGGCGTGCTATCCGGCATGGTCAGGGCAGGCCCGCATGGCGGCAGCGTCTAAAGGATGTCGATCGATGTGGAAATTTGTAGCGCAAGCGTGCGTCTCATTGTTGCTGGTTGCTGGTCCCGCCCGTGCCGTCAGTCCGGCCGATCCCGAGAAAGTCATTCACTTTGCCATTCCGGCTGCTGATGATGGTTTCGATATGGTCCGCACGCCGAACTATTACTCTGGCGTGATCGCCGAATCCATCTATGAAACGCTGCTCACCTACGATTACCTGGCCAGTCCCGCCAAGCTCGTTCCCAAAGTCGCCGAGGCGATGCCCGAGGTGTCCGACGGCGGCAAGACCTATACTTTTCATCTTAAGAAAGGGATCTTTTTCACTGACGACCCTGCCTTCAAAGGCAAGCCGCGTGAACTGACTGCGCAAGACTTTGCCTACTCGTTTCGCCGCCTGCTCGATCCGGCCAATCGCTCGCCGTCGGCCGGTTTCCTGCAAGGCAAAATCGTCGGCATGGATGCCGTTGTCGCTGCCGCCAAAAAAAGCGGCAAGTTTGATTACGATGCGCCCGTCACCGGCTTGCAAACGCCGGACCGCTACACCTTGCAGATAAGCCTGAACGCACCCGACTACAACTTTCCGTACGTGATCGCCTATGTCGCGCTGGCCGGCAGTGCGCGCGAAGTCATTGATGCGTACGGCTTGCAAAGCGGCCAGCATCCGGTCGGCACCGGTGCCTACATGCTGGAGCGCTACGTCCCGCGCAGCAAGATCATCCTGGTCGCCAATCCGGGCTATCGCGGCTCGATCTGGAATTTCGAGCCTTCATCGGACCCGATGGATCAGCAAATCGTGCGCGACATGAAGGGCAAGAAAATGCCGCAGGTCGGTCGCATCGAAGTCAGCGTGATCGAAGAAGAGCAAGCGCGCTGGCTGGCGTTTCAGGACAAGCAGATCGACATCGACTGGGTCCCGCAACTGGCCGCGCGCACTGTGCTTGATGGCACCAAGCTCAAGCCCGAATTCGTCGCGCAAAAAATCCGCCTGCAACGCTTCATCGAACCCGCCATTACCTATACCTTTTTCAACATGCATGACCCCATCGTCGGCGGCTATTCGGATGAAAAAAATGCGCTGCGCCGGGCCATCGCGATGTCCTATAACAATGACGACGACGTGACCCTCATTCGTCACGGTCAAGCGATTAATGCCGAGATGATCATCCCGCCGGGCGTGGTCGGTTACGACCCGAACTACCGCAGTAGCATTGGCTACGATCCGGTACTGGCCAACAAACTGCTCGACCATTTCGGCTACAAGCGCGGTCCGGATGGCTATCGCACGCTGCCCGATGGCAAACCGCTGAAGCTGAAAATCAACCGCGAAGCATCGGTGATTTATCAGGAGCTTGCCGAGCTCTGGAAGCGCGGACTCGACGAGATCGGCATTCGTGCCGAACACCCGGTCAGCAACTTTGCCGACAACCTGAAAGCCGCGACCAAGTGCGAGCTGATGATGTGGGGCGGGGCCTGGAGTGTTGACTATCCGGACGGCGAAAACTTCCTGCAACTGCTGTACGGACCGAATGCGCATCAGGGAAATAACGGCTGCTACGAGTCGCCCGCTTATGATGCGTTATTTAAAAAAGCCATCACGTTGCCGCCGGGTGCCGAGCGCACTGCGTTGTATCTCCAGATGAACCGGCAGATGGAAGCCGACACGGCCTGGAAGCTGGGCGTCATGCGTGTGCGCAACTGGGTCAGTCGGCCGTGGGTGCTGGGTTTCAAGAAGCATCCGTTGCTGCACACTGGTTGGGAATATATCGACGTCGACAAGCGACTGGCGGATGAGGGGCGCTGATTGCGGGCGCACCGCTCACGGTGCGCTGCATTGCGACGACTCACCTTACTCTGACATGCTGGAAAACACATGACTTCACTCTGGTTACGCACTCTCTTAGTTGTGGTTTCTGCCGCGCTGTTGCCGCTGGCCTCCCACGCGGCCGGATCGGCCGATCCTGGCAAGGTCTTGCGCTACGTATTCGTGGCCGCCGAAACCGGTTTTGATCCGGCCATCGGCCGCGACCTGTATTCGGCCAAGGTCGTGCAATCGGTCTTTGAAGCCCTGTACACCTACGACTATCTGGCCCGTCCCGCCAAGCTGATTCCGCTGACCGCTGACGGCATGCCGGAAGTCACCGACGAAGGCAAGACCTACACGATTCGCCTGAAGAAGGGCATCACCTTTTATCCCGACGCCGCGTTCAACGGCAAGAGGCGCGAACTGACGATGGCCGACTACGTATATTCGTATCGCCGCCTGTTCGACCCGAAACTGGCGTCGCCGCATACCTGGCTGTTCGAGGGCAAAGTCATCGGCCTCGATGACCTCGCCAAAGAAGCCAAGAAGACCGGCAAGTTCGATTACGACAGCCCGATTGCCGGCTTCGAGATTCTCGATCCCTACACGCTGCGTATCCACCTGACCCAGCCCGACTTCAATCTCGGCATGATCCTGGCGCACGAACCGACCAGCGCCGTGGCACGTGAAGTGATCGAAAAATACCGCGACACGTCCGGACAAGTCATGGCCAATCCGGTCGGCACGGGTCCGTATCATCTGACCGAGTGGGTGCGTTCGTCGCGCATGGTGCTCGAAGCCAGCCCCGAATATCGCGGTTTGATCTGGGACTTCAAGGCCGGTAGCGATCCCGAAGACCAGGCCATCGTCGCCAAGCTGAAAGGCAAGCGGATGCCGCAGATCGGTCGCGTCGAGATCGCCGTGATGATCGAGGACCAGTCGCGCCTGCTGGCCTTCCAGAATGATGAAATCGACCTGTTCGAGCTGCAGGGACCGCTGGCGCCGCAACTGCTCAGTGGCGGCAAACTGAAACCCGAGTTTGCCAAAAAAGGGTATCAGCTATCGCGCATCGTCGATCCCGAATCGAGCTACTACTACTGGAACATGCAGGACCCGGTGCTGGGCGGATTCGAGAAACACAAGATCGCCTTGCGTCGCGCCATTGCGATGGCGCATAACGTGGAAGAAGAAATCCGGCTGGTCTGGAACGGTGAAGCCGTCGCGCTGCAATATCCGATTCCCCCCGGTGTGGTCGGCCACGACCCGTCGTACAAAAGCTCGATCCAGTACGACCCGGTCGCGGCCAATGCACTGCTCGACAAGTTCGGCTACAAGAAAGGCGGCGATGGCTACCGCAACCTGCCCAGCGGCAAACCGTTCACGATCCGCTATTCGGCCCGTAACGACACCAACGGCCAGCAGCAATCCGAGATGTGGAAAAAGACCTACGACTCGATCGCCATCCGCATGACCGGCGATGTGCGTCCGTTCCCGGATTTGCTGAAAGCCGAAAAGTCCTGCCAGCTGCAAACCCGCACCTCGCCATGGATTGCCGACTATCCCGATGGTGACAATTTCATGCAGTTGTACTACGGCCCGAACACCGGCCAGAACAACAATGGCTGCGCCAAAATCCCGGCCTACGACGAGCTCTACCGCGCCTCGCAAAAGCTGGCCGATGGTCCCGAGCGCGACCTGATTTATCACAAGATGACCCGCATCATGGAGCTGTACTCGGCCCAGCGACTCGGCTATGCGCGCTACCGCAACATGGTGTCGCAACCGCGCGTGATCGGCTACAAGAAGCATCCGATCCTGCATGCCGAGTGGATGTACTTTGATATCGAGAAAAACAAATGAAGCTGCGTGCCCTGATTTTTCCATTGGTGCTGGTGACGCCGTTTGTGTTCGCCGCTGCCGCCGAGCCAACCCGTCCGCTGATTCCGTTGATTGCGGCCGCACAGGTCGCACCGCTATGCGAGTCCGGCCTGGCCGACCTGCGTCAGCGCGTCGCCGCCATGGTGGCGCTGCCGCCGGAGCGTGCCGGTGATGTGGCGGTCGTGCTCGATACCTGGAACCGCTTGCAGATCGCGTTGCAGGATGTCGAAGGTCCGTTCGATATTCTGAGCAATGTCTCGCCGGACAAGGCGACCCGCAGCGCGATGGAAACCTGTCTGGTCGAACTCAGCCAGTTCGAGACTGACCTGAACCAGAACGCCATCGTCTACGCGCAATTCAAAGGCATCACCCCGCGTGACGCCATCGAAACCAAGTTGCGTCAGGACGTACTCGACCGCTTCGAGGACACCGGTGCCGCCCTCGCGCCGGAAAAGCAGGCACGCCTGAAAGTCATCCTCAAGCAACTTGAAGAACTCGGCCAGACCTTCGCCCGCAACGTGCGCGACAACAGCACGCAGTTGGTCTTCAGCGCACAGGAAGTCATCGGCTTGCCTGTCGATTATCTGGCCCGCGCCAAACGCGACGACAAGGGCAATTACCTGCTCGGTTACGCCACGCCGGAATACCTGCCGTTCATGGAATACGCCGACGATGCCGAGGCCCGCAAGCGCTATCAGGCGGCGTACACCAATCGCGGCACCGTGGCCAACCCGCCGCTGCTCAAGGAAGCGATGGCCTTGCGTCAGGAACTGGCAGGCCTGTTCGGATTGCCGACCTATGCCGATTACGCGATCCGTCGGCGCATGGCAAAAACGCCCGCTGCGGTCTTCACCTTTCTCGATGAAGTCCAGGCCGCCGTCACTGAACTGGAAAAAAAGGAAATCGACGAACTGCGCGCCTTCAAGGCCGAGACTCTGAAGACCGCCTTGGCCGACACCCGCATCGAACGCTGGGACGCCGCTTACTGGCAGCAAAAATTGAAGAAGGCACGCTACAACGTCGACCAGAATGCGCTGCGTGCGTACTTTCCGACCCCGGCTGCGCTTGCCTGGATCATGGATGTGTCATCGCGCTTGTATGGCGTCAGCTTCACCCGCGTTGATGTACCTGTCTGGCATGCCGATGTGCAGTACTACGATGTCTTCGATACCAAATCGGCGCAACGCATCGGTGGCATCTACCTCGATCCATTCCCGCGTGAAGGCAAGTATGGCCACGCCGCCGCCTTCGGTATCCGTGGTGTCAGCACGCTGGCACAGCGCACGCCGGTGTCGGTATTGGTGACCAATTTCAACCGTACCGGACTGTCGAGCGACGAGCTCGAAACCATGGTCCATGAATTCGGCCACGTGCTGCATGGCGTGCTGTCGCAGACCCGTTACGTGTCGCAGGCCGGTACTCGTGTCGAGCGCGATTTTGTCGAAGCGCCGTCGCAGATGTATGAAGAGTGGGCGCGTCGCAAGGAGTCGCTCGTATCGCTGGCCAACTTCTGCAGCCCAGCCTGTCCGGTGGTCGATGATGCGATGCTCACGCGCCTGACGGCCGCGCATAATTTCGGTCGCGGCCTGCGCTACGGTCGGCAGTTGCTGTATGCGCGCTATGACATGAATGTCTACTCAGTGACCCCCGCCTTAAAGTCCGCTGATCCTCTGGAAATCTGGAACACGATGGAAGCCGCGACCCCGCTCGGTCATGTCGCCGGCACCGAATTCCCCGGCCAGTTCGGCCACATCATGGGCGGCTATTCAGCCGGCTATTACGGCTACATGTGGTCCGAAGTGCTGGCGCTCGACATGCTGTCAGCCTACAAGGACAAGCTGATGGACCCGGCGGTCGGCCAGCGGTATCGCCAGACCATCCTGTCGCGTGGCGGTGAACTGCGCGGTGCCGAGATGGTGCGCGCATTCCTCGGACGTGCACCGGACAGCAAGGCATTTTTCGACGAAATTTCCGGCCAGCGGCTGCACTGAGAGGATACAAGCACACCATGACTTCCTACATATTGCGGCGCCTGTGGCAAATGCTGCCGACCATGCTGGGCGTGATCCTGCTGGTCTTCATGCTGTTCAACTGGGTGGGTGGCGACCCGGCCTACATCCTGGCCGGCAAGATGTCGAACGCCGAACAGATCGCCAACATCCGTACCCAGCTCGGGATTGACCAGCCGTTCTATGTGCAGCTGTGGATTTTCATCAAGCAGATCGTCACCTTCGATTTCGGCAGCAGCTGGAGCACCGGCGAAAAAGTCTCCAGCGTGATCCTGTCGCGCCTTGGCCCGTCGCTCACCGTGCTCATTCCACTGACCATTCTCGAAACTGTCATCGCCGTCGGCCTGGCACTGGGCATCGCCTTCGTGCGCGGCTCACTGACCGACCGCGCCGTGATGGTGGCCTGCACTGTCGGCATGTCGATCAGCATCCTGGTCTACATCATCGTGTTCCAGTACTTCTTTGCCTACAAACTGGGCCTGTTCCCGGTGCAGGGCTGGGGCGACAATTTCCTCGAAAACCTGTTCAAGTATTCGCTGCTGCCGATCATCATCGGGCTGGCCGTCAGCGTGGCACCGACGCTGCGGCTGTTCCGCACTTTCGTGCTCGATGAAGTCAATCAGGATTACGTGCGTACTGCGCGTGCCAAGGGCGTCTCCGAGCGTCGCATCCTGTGGGTCCATGTCTTGCGCAACGCGGCCATTCCGATCATCACGCACGTGATGTCGAACTTGCCGGCACTGCTGATCGGCGCCTTCCTGATCGAACGTTTTTTCTCGATCCCGGGGATTGGCCGCGAAGTCATCCTGGCCGTCGAGCGCAGCGACTTCCCGGTCATCAAGGCGATCACCGTCTATGTCGCCGCTGCCACGATGATCTTCAATCTGCTCACGGACTTGCTGTATCAGGCCGTTGATCCACGCGTACAACTGAAGTAGGAACCGGATTCATGGCTCAGATCGAATCACACGTTGCACCGCAAGTTTCGCCCGCGGTTTCGCCCGGACTATGGGTACTGGCATGGCGCAGGTTGCGCGCCGACACCGTCGCCATGGTGGCGCTGGCCATCGTGGTCGCTTACCTGGTGACGCTGGCGCTGTCAGCCACCGGAGTGGTCGCGTCCAACTGGGCCGATGAAGTCGGCGTCAATTACGCCCCGCCGACCTTCATGGGGCCGCAATCGGCTGCCGAACGCGGTGCCTCGCCAGCCGAACCAGGCTTGGCCGCACTGCCGCCGGAGAACCCGCTTGATCCGTTGAAAGACATCATCCGCACACTACGGGCACAAACCGCGTCGCGGCAACCGGTGATCGTCAATGACTACGGTATCCCCGATCCGATCGGTCCGGAGCTGGCCGAAGTACGGGCCGAACTGGCCAAGGGCGGTGCCGCCAAAGAAGTCGCTGAGCGCAAGCAGACATTGCCGTTCGGTGCCGACAAATGGGGGCACGACATCCTCCAGAAAACCATCAAGGGTGCTGAAACCTCGATCGTTGTCGGCCTCGTTGCGGCCTTGCTGGCGACCTTTCTTGGCACGATTTTTGGTGCGTTTTCCGGCTACTTCGGCGGCAAGGTCGATGACCTGTTCAACTGGTTTTACAGCATCTTCACGTCGGTGCCGTACCTGTTGCTGATCCTTGCGGTAGCCGCCGTGCTGCAGCAAAAAGGCGTCGTCACCATCGTCCTTATTCTTGGCCTGACCGGCTGGACCGGCACTTACCGGCTGATTCGCGCCGAGTACCTCAAGCACAAGAATCGCGAATATGTCTGGGCCGCCGACGCAATCGGCGCGTCACACATGCGCAAGATGTTCACGCACATTTTTCCGAACGTCAGCCACGTCGCGCTGGTGCAGGTCTCGATTCTGGTGGTCGGTTTCATCAAGGCCGAAGTGATCCTGAGCTTTCTGGGTTTCGGCGTGCCGGTCGGCACCGTCTCGTGGGGCAGCATGCTCAATGAAGCGCAGAACGAACTGATCCTCGGCAAGTGGTGGCAACTGGTGGCCGCGAGTGCCGCGATGGCGATACTGGTGACGGCGTTCTCGCTGTTTACCGACGCGTTGCGCGATGCGCTTGATCCGAAGCTCAAATAGGAATGACGATGACTACTCCAGTGACTGCACCTCTCCTCTCAGTAAAGAACCTGCGCGTCAGCTTTTATACCGACAAGACGCACAGCGTCGAAGCCGTCAAGGGCATCTCGTTCGACATCCCGCGTAATGCCACCATCGCGCTGGTCGGCGAATCCGGCAGCGGCAAGTCGGTCAGTTCGCTGGCCGTGATGGGTTTGCTGTCGCCCGACAATGCGATTGTCGATCCGGCCAGCGTCATCGAATTCGAGGGTCGCAACTTGCTGGCCATGTCGATTGCCGAACGACGCAACCTGTGCGGCAAGGAAATCTCGATGATTTTCCAGGAGCCGATGACTTCGTTGAATCCGGTCTTCACGGTCGGCTTCCAGATCGCCGAAGTACTCAAGCTGCACATGGACATGGATAACCGGCAGGCACGCGTGCGTACGCTGGCGCTGCTCGAAGAAGTCGGCATTCCATCGCCATCGACCAAGATCGACGACTACCCGAGCCAGCTCTCGGGTGGCCAGCAACAGCGCGTAATGATCGCGATGGCGATTGCCTGCGAACCAAAGCTGCTGATCGCCGACGAGCCGACCACCGCGCTCGATGTGACCATCCAGAAGCAGATCATCGACCTGCTCGACGCGCTGCGCAAAAAGCGCCAGATGTCGGTGCTGTTCATCACCCATGACCTCGCGCTGGTGGGCGAGATTGCGGACTCGGTCATCGTCATGCGGCATGGCGAAGTGCGCGAAAAAGGCGAGATCCATCAGATCTTTGAAGCACCGAAAGACCCGTACACCAAGGCGTTATTGCGCTGCCGGCCATCGCTCGACGAACGCCCGATGCGCTTGCCGGTGATCGCCGATTACCTCGAAGGCGATGGCGAACCGGCCGGTCTGCTCGAACAGCGCAGCCGTGGACTGACCGGCAGCGAAGACATCGTGCTCGATGTCCGTAACCTCGGCAAAAGTTTTTATACCCGCGAAGGCCTGTTCGGACGCAAGGAGTTCAAGGCCGTCAGCGATGTCTCGTTCAAGCTGGCACGCGGCAAGACGCTCGGTGTGGTCGGTGAATCCGGTTCCGGCAAGACCACGGTCGGCCTGACGCTGCTGCGTTTGCATCAGGCCACGTCGGGCCAGGCACTGTTCGACGGCAAGGATATTCTGGCCATGTCGAACAAGGAATTCATGGCCTACAAACGGCGCATCCAGATCATTTTCCAGAACCCGTATGCCTCGCTCAACCCGCGCTTCACCGTCGGCCAGATCCTGCTCGAACCGATGCAGATCCATGCGATCGGCCGCGACGACAAGGAGCGCGTCGGCCTGGCCTACGCGCTGCTGAAAAAAGTCGGTTTGCCGGAAGCCGCCTTCCATCGCTATCCGCATGAATTTTCGGGTGGCCAGCGCCAGCGCATTGCGATTGCGCGCTGCCTGACCCTGAAGCCCGAAGTGCTGGTCTGCGACGAATCGGTGTCGGCGCTCGATGTCTCGGTGCAGGCCCAGGTGCTCAACCTGCTGCAGGATTTGCAGGAAGAATTCAACATGAGCTACATCTTCATTTCGCATGACCTCGCGGTGGTCAAGTACATCGCCGATCAGGTCATGGTGATGAACCAGGGCAGCGTGGTCGAACTGGCCAATTCCGATGAGTTGTATCGCAATCCGCAGCATGCTTATACGCGCACCTTGTTGAGTGCGATACCGAAGGGGCTGAAGCACTGAGAAGGCCGACAAGGCACACATTCGCAACAGGTCGCGTATCATCTCGGCTCTACCGGACGGCAATGTTGAAATGTGGCGTGCCGACGCCGGAATCCCCTTTTTTACTAATTAGAGCCTTTATCTGTCATGAGCAATATGAACGAAGAGCGCGTGCTGAGCGTGCATCACTGGACCGACCGGTTGTTTTCCTTTACCACTACACGTAGCCCGTCGCTGCGTTTTTCCAATGGCCACTTCACGATGATTGGCCTGCGCATCAACGACAAACCGCTGCTGCGCGCGTACAGCATTGCCAGCGCCAACTATGAAGACCACCTGGAATTCCTGAGCATCAAGGTCGAGGGCGGGCCGTTGACGTCGCACCTGAAAAACATCAAGGTGGGCGATGCGGTGATCGTCGGTCACAAGCCGACCGGCACGCTGGTGGTTGATTATCTGTTGCCCGGCAAGCGGCTCTACATGCTCTCGACCGGAACCGGCTTGGCACCGTTCATGAGCATCGTGCGTGATCCTGAAATTTACGACAAGTTTGACGAGATCGTGCTGGTGCACGGCGTGCGACAGGTCGATGAACTCGCGTATCACGACATGCTGCTCGAACATTTGCCAAGCCACGAATTGCTCGGCGAAATGGTGACCAGCAAATTGCGCTACTACCCGACCGTGACCCGCGAGTCCTTCCGCAACACCGGACGCGTGACCGATCTGATCGAGAGCGGCAAACTGTTCACCGACCTCGGCGTACCGCCATTCGACCCGGCCGTCGATCGCGTGATGATCTGCGGCAGCTCGGAAATGCTGCGCGACCTCAAGGTCATTCTGGAGACGCGCGGATTCAAGGAAGGCAACACCTCCACGCCAGGCGACTTCGTGATCGAACGCGCCTTCGCAGAAAAGTAATAGCGCGCAGCGAGTGATCAGAACAATGAAAAGTAGGGTGCAATAACCGAAGGGAATTGCACCGATTGGACGAGATGCAGGATGCCGACGTAGGGTGGAATAACCGAAGGGCATTGCACCAAATGCACAAGATGCAGGATGCCGACGTAGGGTGCAATAACCGAAGGGCATTGCACCAAATGCACTGGGGTCGCAACGAGTCGGCTCCGCAATCCGCAATCAGGGTCAGAGTAATTTTCGCGATAAAGCATTGCGAAAAAAAACTCTGACCCTGATTGCTGCTGATGTAGTTTACGACCAAACTCCGTCGTTCTTCGTAACCTGTTTCCCTGACCATTCGAGGCATCACACTCATGTTCGACACGCTGCGCCACCTCTTCCACACCCTCATCCCCGCAGTCGACTTTTGCTCGCTGCGCCTTGTCGACGAATCAGGCGAGCAGATCACCGTCCGCCAGAACATCCTGCAACCGCTAACCACCACCATCGACCGCGGTGCCATGGTCACCATCATTCATCGCGGTGGCTACGGCTATGCCGCCACCAGCGATCTGAGCAGCGCCGGTCTGAAAGACGCGATTGCCCGCGCGCAGGCCTGGGCCGCTGCTAGCGTCGGGCGCTCGGTGGTCGACTATTCGCGCATCACGATGCCGCATCCGGTCGGCCGCTACACGACCGTTCCCAGCCCCAGCACCAATCGCAAGGACCTGATCGCGCTGCTGATGCAGGAGTCGCAGGCCTGCCAGATTGATGCGCGCATCGTTGACTGGTCGGCCTCGGTCGGCACCATCAGCACGCGCCAGTTGTACCTGACCAGCGGCGGTGGCGACCTCGAACAGCAGTTCCGCTACGTGATTCCGAACCTCTCCGTCACGGCCAACGAAGGTGCCGAAACGCAGACCCGCAGCCTCGGCGGCCAGTACAACGGCTATTGCCGGCAGGGTGGTCTGGAAGTGCTGGCCGATGCGAATTTTTATGGCAGCGGGGCGCGCGTGGCGAGGGAGGCGATTGCTTTGCTGTCCGCGCCAAACTGTCCGACCGGCATCATGGATTTGCTGCTGATGCCGGAACAGATGATGTTGCAGATCCACGAGTCGATCGGCCATCCGCTCGAGCTTGACCGCATTCTCGGCGATGAGCGCAACTTTGCTGGTACCAGCTTCGTCACGCTCGACATGTTCGGCACCTATGCGTACGGCTCGTCGCTGCTCAACGTGACCTACGATCCGACTCGCAGCGAGCAGTTTGCCAGCTACGGCTGGGACGACGAAGGCACTCCGGCCGAGAAGACTTACGTGATTCAAAACGGCATGCTTGAGCGTCCGCTGGGAGGCGCGATTTCGCAAGCCCGCGCCGATATTGACGGCGTCGCCAATGCGCGTGCCTGCAGCTGGAACCGCGCGCCGATTGACCGCATGGCCAACCTCAACATCGAACCCGGCAGTTGCTCGCTCGACACCATGATCGGCTGGGTCGAGCGCGGCGTGCTGATGGATACCAATGTCTCGTGGTCGATTGATGACTCGCGCAACAAGTTCCAGTTCGGCTGCGAAATGGGCCAGCTGATCGTCGATGGCGAGCTTAAGGGCCTGGTCAGGAATCCGAACTACCGGGGTATCTCGGAAACGTTCTGGCGCTCGCTCAAAGCGGTCGGCAGTGCCGCCACCGTCGATGTGATGGGCACGCCGTTTTGCGGCAAGGGCGAGCCATCGCAAGTGATCCGGGTCGGCCATGCGTCACCGGCCTGCCTGTTTGGTAATGTCGATGTGTTCGGTGGAGAAGCCTGATGAAAACTTATTTCTACCAACTGGCTGACTTTGTTGGTGCGCGTCTGCAGGGCAGCGAACAGTATCAATGCTGGTACTCGGCCGAAGCCTCGGACTTCGTGCGCTTCAATCGCAGCGCGATCCGTCAGAGTGGTCATGTGCGGCAAGCCGCGCTGACGCTGCACCTGATCGATGGCCGTCGCCACGGCTCGGCCACGGCCGCGCTGGCCGGTCATCTTGAAGCCGATAGCGCGACCATCGAACAACTGCTAGTGACACTGCGCGCGCAACTTCCTGATCTGCCGGAAGACCCGCATCTGCTGGTCGCCACCGAGGTCCATTCCACTGAATTCATTGAGCCGTCGCGCCTGCCGGATGCGGCAGTGATCGTCGATCAGGTACTGCGTGCCGCCAAGGGCGTCGACCTAGTCGGCATTCTCGCGATGGGTCCGATGATGCGCGGTTTTGCGAATGCGGCCGGGCAGCGCAACTGGCATCAGAGCGCTACTTTCAACCTCGGCTGGAGTCTCTATCAAAGTCGCGACAAGGCGGTCAAGTGTGCGTATGCCGGCAGCGACTGGAGCAGCCTTGAGTTCGCCGCAAAAATGCAGGAGGCGACCGCGCAACTGGCGATGCTGCGACGCACGCCGGTGACGGTCAAGCCGGGTGCGTACCGCGCGTTCCTGACGCCGACGGCGCTGCAGGAAATCATCGGCATGTTCAACTGGGATGGGCTGTCGGAGAAGTCGCTGCGCACGCATCAAAGCTCGCTGCGGCGCATGCGCGATGACGGCGTGCGCCTCAATCCGGCGATCACGCTGTGCGAAGACACGCTGGGCGGTGTCGCGCCGGGTTTCGGCGCTGACGGGTTCATCAAGCCGCCACGCATTGCGCTGATCGAGCAGGGCGTGCTGACTGGCAGCATGATCTCGCCACGCTCGGCGATGGAGTATGGGCTGGCCAACAACGGTGCCGGCAGCAGCGAAGCGATGGTGTCGATGGATCTTGCCGGTGGCACGCTGCCGATGGCCAATGCGCTGGCCGAACTGGGTACCGGGATTTTTGTCAGCAATCTCTGGTACCTGAATTTTTCGGATCGGGCCAGTTGCCGGATCACCGGCATGACCCGCTTCGCCACGTTCTGGGTCGAGGAGGGCGAGATCAAGGCACCGCTCAATGTGATGCGCTTTGACGAGTCGGTGTTCCGTCTGCTGGGCGACAAATTGCTGGCGCTGACCACCGAGCGCGAGCTGTTGATCGATAGCGATTCGTGGGGCGAGCGGGCCAACGGCAGTGCGCGCTTGCCGGGTGCGCTTGTGAAAGATTTCATGTTCGTGTTGTAATTCTTTGGCACGCGTATTCATCTCCCTATCCATTTCTGACCGGCCACAATAAAAATGAATAATGACCAGCCACTCCCGCCATCCAAACGCTGGATGCTCCCTGTTGCCATCGTTGTGGTGATTGCCGTCGCCGGTGGTGTGATGTCGATGCGTCCGGCCAAACCGGTCGTGCCTGAAAAGGTGGATACACCTGCCGTCATGGAGCTGGCCGCCGCCGATGTGTTCGCCGTGGTCGCACGCGACCTGCGCGTGCAACTGCCGATGTCCGGGTCACTGACCGCGCAGCAGCAGGCCATCGTCAAGTCCAAGGTGGCCGGCGAAGTACGCGAAGCACCGGTCGCCGAGGGTATCCGGGTACGCCGTGGCGAGGTCGTCGTGCGGCTCGATACGGGCGACCTGAAAGCCCGTGTCGGTGCGCAGGAAGGCGCGCTCGACGATGCCCGCGCCCGTCTCGCACTGGCCAGCAAGAACCGCGAAAACAGCAACGCACTCCTGAAGCAAAAGTTCATTTCCCAGAACGCACTGGATACTTCGCAGAACGGTGTCGACCTCGCCATGGCCGCCGTCAAATCGGCCAGCGCCCAGCTCGACATCGCCCGGCGCGCTCTCGATGACGCGCAAGTGCGCTCGCCGATCGACGGCATCATCAGCAAGCGCTACGTGCAGGCTGGCGAAAAAGCCGCGCCCGACATGGCGCTGTTCGCCGTGGTCGACCTGTCGCGACTGATTCTCGAAGCGCCGGTGCCGGCCAGCGAAATCCCGCGCGTGCAGGTCGGGCAGGGCGTGAGCTTTGCGGTCGACGGGTTCGGTACACGCCTGTTTGCCGGTGACGTGGTGCGCATCAACCCGGCAGCCGAACCCGGATCACGCGCCATCATCGTCTATGTTGCGGTGGCCAATGCCGATGGTGCGCTCAAGTCGGGCATGTACGCCAAGGGCGGCATCACGCTCGGCAAATCGTCGCTGGTGCCAGCCGTGCCGGTGGCGGCTTTGCGCAGCAAGGACGGCGTGACGACTGTCTTGCGCATCGACGGCAACAAGATTAACGGTAACAAGATCGTCGAACAGATCGTCCAGCCCGGCTTGCGCAACGAGGAGGAAGGCATGGTCGAAATCACCGATGGTCTGGCGGTCGGCATGCAGGTGTTGGCCGTCAGGCTCGACGGCGTCAAGGCCGGCACGCTGGTCAAGTTGCCGACTCCGAAAGGCTGATCATGTGGATCACCAAGGTCAGTATCCGCAACCCGGTCTTTGCGACGATGGTGATGGTGGCGTTGATGGTGCTGGGGCTGGCGTCGTACCGCAGCCTCGGCGTCGAGAAAATGCCGGACGTGCAGTTTCCATTCGTGTTCATCCAGGTACTGTATCCGGGCGCGTCGCCGGAAGCGGTCGAGAACGACCTCACCAAGCCGATCGAGAATGTCGTCAACACGGTGCGCGGCGTCAAGAAAATTGTCTCCAGTTCGTTCGAGGGGCGCTCGCTGACCTTCATCGAATTTGACCTGTCGGCCAACATGGATCACGGCATCCAGGAAGTGCGCGACAAGATCGCCACGGTGCGTGCGGCTTTCCCGAAAGACGCCAAGGAACCCTTCGTCGCCCGTCAGGAAGAAAACGCCCAGCCGGTCGCGACACTGACACTGACCTCGGCCAGCGGTGACATGCGTGCCTTGTCGACCTTGTCCGAACAGGTCGTCGTCAAGCGTCTGCAAAACGTCGCCGGTGTCGGCCAGGTCACCACCGGCGGCAACACCAGCCGGCAAATCCTGATCAATGTCGATCCGTCGCGCATGACCGCGCAAAACATCGGCATCGATGAAGTCCTGCGCGCGGTCCAGATCACCAATCAGGACATGCCAGCCGGAGTGATTAGCCGCGGGCCGTCGGAACAACTGGTGCGGGTCGAGGGCAAGATCAAGGACCCGCGCGCGTTCGGCAAGATCGTTGTGGCGCGGCGCGCCAGCGGTCCGGTATTTCTGGATCAGGTCGCCGACATCGTCGATGGCGAGCGTGAAGAAAGCTCGATCTCGCGCGTCAATGGCCAGCGCGCAATCAACATCAACATCACCAAGGTGCAGGACGCCAACATCATCGAAGTCGGCCTCGCTCTGAAAAAAGCTGTCGCCGAGATGGCCAACACTCTGCCCGCTGGCAGCACGCTGACCATCGTCAACGCCAATTCGGATTCGGTCGAGCGTCAGCTCGACGGCGTCAAGGCCACCATCCTCGAAGGCGCGGTGCTGACGATGCTCATCGTGTTCCTGTTCCTGCATTCGTGGCGCAGCACCATCATTACCGGCCTGACCTTGCCGATCTCGGTGATGGCGACCTTCATCGCGATGAAGGCGTTCAACTTCACGATCAATGCGCTGACCTTGATGGCGCTGTCGCTGTGCATTGGCTTGCTGATTGATGACGCCATCGTCGTGCGCGAGAACATCGTGCGGCACCTCGGCATGGGCAAAAGCCACAAGGACGCCGCCAACGACGGCACCAGCGAAATCGGCTTGGCGGTGATGGCAACGACGTTTGCGATTGTCGCGGTGTTCGTGCCGGTGGCCTTCATGGACGGCATCATCGGTCGCTTCTTTTTGCAGTTCGGGATCACGGTGACGGTGGCGGTGCTGGTGTCGCTGTTCGTCAGTTTCACGCTGGACCCGATGCTGTCCTCGGTCTGGCGCGATCCGGTCGAGAACCGTTTTCGTTATCTGCCGTGGCTGGGTCGGTTGATGGAAAAGATCGAGCACGGCATCGACCGGCTGCATGGGCGCTATGGTCGCGCGCTCGAATGGGCGCTGCGCTGGCGCAAGCTCACGCTGTTGTCAGCGCTGCTGCTGTTTATCGGCAGCCTCGCGCTGGTGCCGCTGATCGGTGGCGAAATGTTCCCGGAAACCGACGAGGGTTTCGTCACGCTCAAGTTCAAGACCGCGGTCGGTTCCAGCCTCGCCTATACCAATGAAAAAATTTATCAGGTCGAAACGGCGCTGAAAGACTTCCCGGAAATCGCCAGTGTCATCACCACCGTCGGCGGTCAGGATGGTGCCAACACCGCCGAAGTCAGCCTGAAACTGACCGACCGCAAAAGCACCGGACGGCGGCGTCAGAAAGACCTCGAAACGCTGATCCGCGCCCGCCTCAAACCGATTGCCGGACTCGACCTGTCGGTCGGATTCGAGAAAGCCATTTACATCGCCATCCTCGGTCAGGACATCGGCAAGCTCGATGTGGTGGCCAAACAGGTGATGCAAAAACTGGCCACGATCAAGGGCGTCACCGATCTCGAAAACAGCCTGGCCGCATCGACGCCATCGGTGGTCGTGAAGATCGACAACGAGCGCGCCAGCGACCTCGGCCTGACGCTGCAACAGATCGGGACTGCCCTGCGCCCGTTCGTGGCCGGCGACACCACCAGCTACTGGCTGGCGCAGGATGGGCAGAATTACGAGGTCAATGTACAGCTGCCCAAATCCGGACGTGAGCGCATCACCGACCTCGGCAATTTGTCGGTGGCCAGCAAGAACCTGACCGCCGATGGCCGCGTCATCATGGTGCCGCTGCGCCAGGTGGTCGAGTTCATCCCGGCGACCAGCCCGCAAGTGATCAAGCGGCAAGCGCTGCAACGTCGCGTCGGCATCTACGGCAATGTCGAAGGCCGACCAGCTGGTGACGTCAACAAGGAAGTGCAAGCCATCATCAAGACCATCGACCTGCCAGCCGGCGTGCGCTTCGATGTCGGTGGTCAGGCAGAACAAATGAAGGACATGCTGGGCGCGGCGGTCGCGGCATTGGGCATCGCGGTGATCTTCATCTATCTGGTGCTGGCTTCGCAATTCGGCAGCTTCCTGCAACCGGTCGCGATCATGGTGTCCTTGCCGCTATCGCTGATCGGCGTGCTGCTGGCGCTGCTGATCACGGGCAGCACGCTCAACATGTTCTCCATCATCGGCTTCATCATGCTGATGGGACTGGTGACCAAAAACGCGATCCTGCTGGTCGACTTCACCAACCATTCCCAGCTTGCCGGCCAGAGCCAGCACGACGCCATCCTCACTGCCGGACAAGTGCGTTTGCGCCCGATCCTGATGACGACAATGGCCATGATCTTCGGCATGCTGCCGATGGCGCTGGGCATCGGCGACGGCGGCGAATCCCAGGCCCCGATGGGCCGCGCGGTGATCGGCGGCGTGATCACTTCAACGCTGCTGACTTTGCTGGTGGTGCCGGTGGCTTATACGTATCTGGATGCGTGGGGGCGGCGGGCGAAGGGATTTTTTCGGGGAGCGGAAGTGGTTTGAGTGGCAGGTGGGGTTGGCGGTGTTGGCGGTAATGCAGGAAATGGCACGGAACTAATGGCATGAGCTCGTCACTTAATGCTGCTTCCCCCTGCACCGGTGCCTACCGGGTGGGCCGACCAACAACAGATAACCTTGATTGCCATGTTCAATAAACTGAATCGACTCTTCCGCCCTGCCACGCCTTTGGCGCAAAACCCTCGCGACAATATCGCACCGATCGCTTCTCCGTGTCCGGTAACAGCAGGACTTGACGCTGCGCCATTCCCGGTGCGTGCGAGACCGGCGCGGGATCTCAGAGGTGGATGGCACGCGTACACAGCACGTCTTGAGCAAATGAAAAAGGAGTTGAATGCGTGGGTCAAGGGCGGCCAGGAGGGTGAAAACCGGAAGGAGGCCAAGCAGCGCATCATCGCGTGTTTTCTGGAGAGAAAAACAGAATTATCACTCAAGCGTTTGCAGCTAAAGGCTTTGCCGGATTGCCTCGGCAACTTGACATCGCTGACAGCGCTGTATCTCGACGACAATCGCCTCACGGAACTGCCGCAGGGGATCGGCAAATTGACAGCGCTTGAGTCTCTGCGTGTCGCCCACAACCACCTCACGGAACTGCCCGAGTGGACCGGTAAATTGACCTCGCTGAAAAAGCTGTATCTCGACCACAATCACCTCAAGGAACTGCCCGAGCGCCTCGGCGAATTGACAGCGTTAGCAGTGCTGCACGTCGATGATAATCAACTCACGAAACTGCCCGAGCGTCTCGGCGAATTGACCTCGCTTGACGAATTGTTTGTCAAAAATAATCAGCTCAAGGAACTGCCCGAGTACATCGGCAAATTGCCCTCTTTGAAAAAGCTCTCTGTGGACGGTAATCCCTTGACTTTTTTGTCCGAAGAAATTCGCAACATGCGGGCATTCCTGAAAATGAACTGGTACCGATCTGAAAGCCAGAAAATGGCATTTGACCAACTGCTCTCGTCTCTGCCGTTCACTCGGCCTGCCGGCCGGTAGTCACCGCGGTATGTGGATGGATCCCTGTTAATGAAATGGAACCGTCGGTCGGGAGGCGTCACTTAATGTTACTTCCACATGCATCGGTGCGATCCGGGTGCAACCGGCCAACTCTATTGAATGACCATTGCCATGAACAACAGACTTGATAACGCTGCTTCGCTTCCAGATTCGTCTTCGGCATCGACCGTGCCTTGTCGCCGGACTGCACCGTATCCGCTGGTTATGCCGATGGTGGGCGGGGTGTCGGTGCGAAGCCGTTCGCACTCCAGGGCAATGAGCCGCGAGCAAATGGATAAGGAGCTCAATAAATGGGTGGCAGCAGGGCAGAGCCATGAACTCCGCAAGGAAGCGGCGAACCGCATGTTGACCTGTTTCCGGGAGAAGGGAACGGCATTGGATTTGGGATTTTTGCGCTTGAACACGCTGCCTCATTGCATCGCCGAATTGTCATCGCTGCAGTCGCTGGACGTCTCTTTTAATTCCTTGACGACGCTGCCTGACCATCTCGGCGGCTTGCTGCTGCTGCAAACGCTGGTCGTCTCGGGCAACCGTCTTACGACACTGCCTGAACGGATCGGTGGCTTGTTATCACTTCACACGCTGGACGCCTCGGACAATTCGATCACGGAACTGACCGACGATATCGGCGACTTGTTATCGCTGCACACGCTGGACGTCTCGGGCAACGAGCTGACGGTGCTGCCCGACCGCCTCGCTGAGTTGTCATTGCTGCGCACGCTGGTTGCTTCGGATAACGCGCTCACGAAACTGCCCTTCGGCATCGGCGACCTGGTATCGCTGCAATATCTGGATGTCTCGGATAACGCTCTTTCCGGACTCCCTGCAAGCTTTTGCAACCTGGTCTCGCTGTGCATCCTGGACCTCTCGGGTAACCAGTTCATGCAATTGCGCGATGGCGTCGGCAACTTGTCATCGCTTCATTATCTGGACCTCTCGGGCAATGCCCTGTCAAGCCTGCCCGACGGCATCGCCAACTTGTCATCGCTCCAGACACTGGACCTCTCGCACAATCATTTCACGCAATTAGCTGGCGGCCTCAGCGCTCTGTCGTCGCTCCGGTTACTGCGGCTTTGTAATAATCCATTGACCTGTCTGCCTGAACAATTCCGCACCATGCCCGCATTCCAGGCGCATGCCAGTAATCAGCACTATTTGCATCTGCCTGCCCAGCCCGCAGCCAGCCAGCACCGGGTCTGTACGCCAGCCCAGTTCCGTTCGCCATCGTCCTCCCGGTCCACGGCCGTTGATTGCTCGCCGCCGGTCAAGTCCATCACGACAAGCCATCGCTGACCACGGGTCACCGGCCACCGTGGGCCGGCACCTATCCCTCGGTCATCTCCGGTTTAGGTACGGTTTGCGGGGCATAGAAGTGATGCACATCGCGTTGTGGATACGGTATCGAGCAACCACCGGCTTCGAGTGCTTCCTTGCAGACCTGTACCAGATCAAGCTTGGTATCCCACCAGTCGCTGCGGCTGGTCCAGACCCGGAACATGATGTTGACCGAACTGTCGCCCAGCTTGTCGACCTTGATCAGCGGCGCTGGCGTCGCGAGAATGCGCGGATCGTCGGCAGCGACCTGCTTGAGAATGGCCAGTGCGGTGCCGATGTTGTCGGTGTAGGCGATGCCGTAGTCTTCGTGGATACGACGGATGTCATTGTCAGTAACCGAAAGGTTGACGATAGTCTGGCCCCAGATTTTGGAATTCGGAATGAAGACGGTCGGCCCTTCCACCAGGTGGCCCTTGCAGATGAAAAAGCCCACTGCATCGATGATGTAGACATCGCTCGCCAGCTGGACGACGTCGCCAATCTTGAACGGGCGGAAGAACAGGATCATCACGCCGGCGGCGACGTTGCTGAGCGTGCCTTGCAGAGCCAGACCGACCGCCAGACCGGCGGCACCGAGGACCGCAATGAGGCTGGTGGTTTCGATGCCAAAACGGTTGAGCACCGCCACCAGTGTGAAGATCAGGATCGCGACCCGGACGATCTTGCCGGGCAGATTGTGGAAGACCGGATCGATCCTGCTTGAGCGGCGCATCGTCCGATCGATCAGGCGCGCTACCCAGCCCGCTGCCAGGGCACCGATGACCAAGGTAGCGATGGCGCCGATGACATTGATGCCATAGCTGAGAAGGTAGCCGGTCAGGATATCGACGACGTGTTTGATTTGTTCGTTCATGAGTGCACTTTACGGACGATGACGACGAGCGCCGGACCAGCTCAGGGTGGCGTAATCAGTCGGTGGCGTCAACCTGCCATGCAACAGGCCCTCGCGCGGGCAGTCGTGTTTCGTTATCGTTAGTCGTCGGGGCCGAGGTACATCGGATTCGGCGCGACATACGCGATCACCGGATGCGCAAGCAGGCCCGGCGGCGCGACGCGCATCAGGTCGAAACTCGATACCTGCAACGGTCCGTCGAAGCTCCACGCGAAGGACTTGTTACCGGAGACGAAGCGGACGACTTCGCCGCCGGTGACGTTGACGTACTGCGTTCCCGGTGTCAGGAAAATGGTCTTGATAGCCGCCTCGGGCGGGGCTGCAATGCCGAGCAGGCTAAGCGGTTGTTCCGGAAAGGGCGTGGCGCAACCGGCCATCAGGACGGCGGCGAGCAGGAACGGAATGAGTCGGATGGGCATGGGGCTGGTCCTTGAATGCGGTTGAAAAAAGAGGGTGCCAGATTGGCTGGCAACGAGGGTCAGTGGCGACCGCCCCATCCGCCACCGTGACCGCCGTAGCCACCGTGACCACCGTGACCACCCCAGAACCCGAATCCGAAATCAATGCTCACCGGAGGACCAACATAGACAGGCTGCGGAGCCTGATAGTAGACGGGGCCGGAGGGGTAATAAGTCGGACCGGGTTGCGCATAAACCGGTTGCTCGTAATAGCCGCCGTAACCGGGCGGCGGACCATAGACAGCGCATCCCCCGAGCAAGGTCGCCACAGCCCCCAATAAAATCAATGAACGGTATTTCATGATGGATCCTTTTTCAACTCGCCAGTATAGAAATTGACTCCTTCGAGATCGCGCTATTTACGTTTCATTACAGTGTGCCGGATAAAGCTACTTCATGTTGCTCGAGCCTTTGCGTGCGACATCGCGTTGTAGTCGTCGCGCACTGTTGAGCCCGGGAGCGTTCTCGCAGCCGCCATGCTGTATGTCCTGTCTCGCCGTGCCCCGGCTTGCCAGCGTGCACGGCTTCGTACTAAGCCGAATTGCTTTACAGTGACGCCATCATAATCATCCGGCACCCAGCATGAACTCCTCTGTCAATGTCCCCGCACCGGTCAGTGTTTTTTTCGATGGCTCCTGCCCGTTATGCCAGCGCGAAGTACGCATGTATCAAAAAATCCCGTCATCCGTTCCGATTCAGTGGGTCGATGTCTCGTCCAATCTGCAGGACAACACGACCGGTCGCAGTTGCTCCGAACTGATGTCGCGGTTTCATGTCCGCACCGCGGACGGTACTGTTCTGAGCGGCGCGCGTGCCTTTGTCGCGCTCTGGTTGCTGTTTCCGAGCTGGCGCTGGCTGGGCCGGATCGGTTCGCTACCGCTGATGCCGACGATACTCGAAGTCGCTTACCGTGGCTTTCTGCTGATTCGGCCTGGCATCCAGTGGATTTTCAGAAAAATTTATCCTGATCCGAAGCCATAAAGGTAAGCACCATGCCGCAAGTTGCGGCGAATGGTTGCCAAAATCCGGGCTCTCGTAACGAGGAAGGCGGGTTGTAGAGCGGCGCGGGAATTTTAGCAGCGTGTTCTGGACTGAAGTTTACAAAAAACACTATAATTTAAAAAAATGTAAACCTTTCTAGGAGGAGCTGACATGATTGGTCAACGACTTTCCCGAGCTCGAAAAGCGGCTGGACTTTCGCTGCGTGACGCCGGTGCGCAGATCGGACTGACGCATGCGTCAATCAAAAAATATGAGGATGAGCAAGCTACGCCGACGTCGGCGACGTTGATCAAACTTGCCCGTGCGTTCAATGTGCGCACCGAATATTTCTTCCGTCCGGAGACGCTGGCGCTTGATGGCATCGAGTACCGCAAACGCAGTTCGTTACCAAAAAAGCAGCTAAAAGCCATTGAGCACGAAGTGATTGATCAGATCGAGCGCCGGATCGAATTGGAAAACTTATTCCCTGCGTCTCCTGTATCACCGTTTGCGCCGGTTCCTGGACTGCCTTCTCAAATCACCGATCCTGCGCAAATTGAATGTGTCGTCGAGACCGTGCGTAAGGCATGGGATTTGGGATATGGTCCTATCCTCGATCTGATCGACGTTCTCGAAACCCACGGCATTCGTGTTTTCCTGATCGATACGAATACAAATCAAAAATTTGATGGCCTGGCGGCGTCAGTCAATCAGATGCCCCTCATCGTCGTTGGCTGCAATTGGCCAGGTGACCGTCAGCGCTTTACGTTGGCGCATGAACTCGGTCATCTCATGCTGTCGGGTCTGCTCGCAGACGACATCGATGAGGAAATGGCGTGCAACCGATTCGCCGGTGCATTCCTGATTCCCCGAAAATCTGTCGAACAGGAACTTGGCGCACATCGTAATTATATTGAACCAAAGGAACTCGCCTTACTCAAGGAGGAGTTTGGCTTGAGTATGGCTGGAATCCTTTATCGCACGCGCGATCTCGGCATCGTCACACCGGCTTGGCGAGACGAGCAGGCCAAATTGTTCCGAATAAAGGGATGGCACCTCAAGGAGCCGGGAAAGCAATTCCCGACCGAGAAGGCGCATGTTTTCGAGCAGATGGTTTTTCATGCATTGGCCGAAGAGTATATCGGCGAGTCGAAAGCGGCGGAGCTGATGAAAATATCCTTGACCTCGTTCCAGACGGTTCGGTCTCTGGAGGGCGGCGATGCTGCTGCTCATCAGTGATGCAAATATCCTGATTGATATCGAGATTGGCGGGCTCGTCGCGCCAATGTTCAGTCTTGAATATCAATTCGCTGTTCCTGACGTTCTCTTCTACGAGGAGCTGGAAGAACAACATCACTACCTGCTTGACATGGGCCTCTCGGCCAGAGTGCTCGATGAGGAAATGGTGCAGCGAGTGATCGAGTTGGCTGCGGGTCAGTAATCAAAAACTGCTTTAAGACTGGAATTTTCAATGCGCTTATTTCCCTCGCGACAGGCGGGGAAAATCTTTCAACAACGGACGGAAGCTGAAAGCAGTGTCCCCAATCGTAGGTGGTGAAAACGTAAAAAAGCCCCTAAGTCGTTATTTACTTAGAGGCTTTTCCGGGCAAACGTTGAAGTGCTTTGCCATGTCTTTGGTGGGATAGGTGGACTTGTATATTGGCTCGAAACCCGCATGGATATTAGGATTTCGAAAATCCGTTTCGTAAAGTACCCGCACTAGTACCCGCAAAAAAATTTCCTTGAATGAATTCGCATCTTGCGCGCCAGCACGTCGAAAGCCGCATTCAGCCCGGCCGGTGATAATTTTCTATCGAATTATCGGCGGCCATAGTGTTTGCTTTGACGGTAGCGTTCCCGGCGGTCTTCGGTTGATTTTTAATCATCAGTTGGTCAGTTCGAAGCCGGCCGTCGGCACCAGAATAAAATAATAGCCTCAAGGGGTTACAGGCTTAGGTTTGGAGCCTTTTTTGCTTTTTGCTCGCTGTTCACCATGGGTACCCTCAGATACCCAAGTTTGATAAATGCTCGCAGCATATTTCTTACAAGTTACGCTCAATGTCAGCGCCAGCAGTCGGACAGTGGATCAACATCGCCGTCGGCCGAGTAGATAGCAATTTCCTACCAATCGAAATAAATTATCAATTTAGCATTTCATATTGCCAACTTATGTACATACTAGGGAACTGAAACCCTGAAACCCTGAAACCCTGAAACCCCGAAACCCCGAAACCCCGAAACCCCACTTACAAAGGAATCTACATGGCCCGTAAAAAAGTATTCGTTAGCTTTGATTTCGATAATGACGCTACGATTAAGATGCTATTGGTCAATCAGTCCAAGCTTGACGACACTCCCTTTGATATTTGGGACTCTTCGGTCAAAAAACACATGGAGGGCGACTGGCAAGACAAGGTAAAGGTCAAGCTTCGGAACGTAGATATCGTGTGCGTTCTGTGTGGCGAAAAGACGCATACAGCCAGTGGGGTAGCCATCGAACTTCAAATTGCTAAAGAGCTAGGGAAGCCGTATTTTTTGCTGAAGGGCTACAAGGAACGTAATTGCAAAAAGCCAACATCTGCCACTAGCACTGACAAGATATACAGCTGGACGTGGGAAAACTTGAAGGCCCTGATTCACGGGGGGCGTTGATGGCAATTGACCATTCAACGCTGTGGAATGAAATACCCGAAGGGCAAACTTACCCGCACAATGAAAAATGGTACTCCCACCTTCTCGACCAATACAAAATGTATGTCGAAATGGCAGACCGCATCAGTCAGCGCCGCACCACTGCCAATTCGTATTTCCTAAGTGTCAACACAGCGATTCTCGCCTTCGTTGGCTATCTGACATCAAAGGACAGCGTTGATTTCTTGTGGTTGCTGGCAGTGGCAGGTGGAACACTCACGATACTTTGGTACTCGATCATCATCGCCTACCGGAATCTAAACACAGCAAAATGGGGTGTTGTACATGAGATTGAAAAGCGACTTCCAATCAGCCCATACGATGCAGAGTGGGAAGCGGTGGAGCGGGGCACAAACTCGAAACTCTATCGCCCAATTTCCGAGATTGAAAAAGGCGTACCGTATGTGTTCTTTTTTTTGCACTGTGTCGTCTTCCTCAAAAGCTTTCCTTGGCCCACGGTCAAGTATTGGCTTAACTGCTGACACCGCAAAGCAATTCGGCTTACTTACATACCGCACCCAGTCGGACCAGTGCCAGCAGCGCCAGCAATCATTGTGCTAATTTCAATTTTGGTCGCATCGTCGCTTTTTGTCTCAGGAACGATTGGAGTAAAGCGCGAAGCCGTCGCTAATTCTCTAGCCGTTTGTGCGTCAAACCCAAAGTTTGCGGCGGCGTCATCAAGCGCTTCATCGCAAGCTATCAATCGGGCTTCTGCTAATCGTAAAGCGCACAATCCAGAGATGTGGTCAGCGTCGCTTGAAGACAGCGTCAGGGCAGCCATAGCGCGCACATGGTCACACATCAACCGCCAATGAAAAACGCCCCAGTATTGCGTTATTGACTGAAGCCAAATGATTGTTTCGCCAAATTCGATCACAGGCACTATTCGAGATTCGTACATAACAGTCGTCGCAATTTTTTTGGCTTCCTGCGGGTCGTCTTTCATCAAGCCCCATACGATGATGGCGGCAGTCGATGGTTTGAGGCGCGGGTAAATACTATCGGTGGTTTTCATTGTTTTCCTTGGATTTTCAAAGCGACTTCAATCAAACATATTCTTTTCGCCATTTCGTCGGCATCTATCAGCTTGAGCATCGCACCGATGGCACCCAGTAGCAGCGCACCTTGCCCGGGTGCAATCTCACCAGCGGCCACGGCATCTAGTACGGCGCGGCCCTTCTCAGTAAGAGTATCGCCCGGCATGTGCAGGACTTGCGGCAGCTCTGCGGCTTTCAGTGGTGCCACGGCGCGCTCAAGTAGCAAGCGTGCGGCCCCAACATCGCCAGACAGTGCGCTAACCATCAAGGCGTCGAGCAATTCGGGCAAGCGCGATGAAATGCGCGCACGGATTTTTGATACTTCTCCGGTTCCCTGCTTGCGTCCAGCAGGATTTCCGCTCGTCCCCGGCGGCCACCCGCCCGGCGGCTTTTTCGTTTGATTTGTCGTCATTGCAAATGTCCTGCTTTTACAGAAGCCCGGCAGCGACTGGCGGCGGTAGCGGTAGCTGGTGCGGCGTTGTTCTGCGCCGCCGTTGGATGCGGTGCGGTTCGCGGCTGGTCGATGGCTCGGGTTCGGCTGGCGGACTGTTCGCCGGCATGACGCGAATGGGCGTTCTCGATGTTGGACCTGATCAGTTTTTGCATGTGATTTTCTCTTGTGTGCGGTTGATCAATGGAAGATGGTCGGCGGCAGTCGCGGCCACGCTCTCGCACCCCTTGCGCTGCCTATGGATGGCAACATGTAAAGGTGTCCAGATTCTGAACCATGCCGCCCCGATTTTTTCTTGCCGTCGAAAATGGTCGGCGAGCCAGCATTGACAAGGCTTGCGACGGATTTGTCGGCGGTATGGCATAGCTCATTTAATGAACTGTCATAACCCGGCATAGTTCGCGGATTGAACCGGAATGGTTCATTTAATGGACTGGAATTGTTCATTAAATGAAGCTTGGATGCTCCTTTTTCGGCCTTTGCCTTTTGGCTATTTGGATGATCCGGGCGCTTCGCATCGGTGTGCGCTTGGTCGATTTCGGCCGTGGCGTGGGCGACCGTGCGAAACCGTTGGTAATCGTGCGTAGCCTTCGATGCGCTCACACCCTTATTCGGAAATGAATAAGAGGCTTCGTCAGTGAATCGGTACAAACAGCACTCTTTGCCTTGGTGAGTGAGTCCGCCCGTTTTCCGTGTCCATGCGATCAGGCCGGCAGCAAGTAGCGCCCGTACCGACTTCGCTATCGTCGTCGGTGACTTGAAACCATGGTGGCGCAGTGTGCTTAAGGTGGCGTCTATGTTGCCGTTATTGCTGCCGGTCAGTTGGCGGCGCATGGCGATCCAAACGCTCATTTCTACGTAACCAAGCGCCTTCCATGCGTTGCTATCAATGACGTGCCAATACAGACGGACGTGTCCGCCGCGTGGGTCTTTTCCCTTTTTTGAACTCGCCATGGTCAGCATCCTGCCCCGACTGGATTGGACGTCGCCACGTGCCGGTAACGCTTGACGCGAGCCGACACTCCAAAGCGTGTTGGCACTTTCTCCCAAATGCCGACCAGCGTCAGGCCGTCGGCGCGCAGGATCGACACCGTACTGTTCAAGCAGTGATCCCCGTACCGTTCGGCCTCGAATCGGTTTAGCGATATTCCGGTGCGGAAAAGTGCTTTCATCTTTGCGATCTTGGTATCATCGCGGCGCGTGTTTTCAGTGGCTCCCGTTGACGCGGTGGCCTGTTCGATTTCGTTCATGGTGTCTTCCCCTCAAGCCGTTTTTGCAGCGTTGATACGACCTTCTTGCCACTCGATAATCGAGATTGAAGACCACGCCACGGCTCGTGGACCGATTTTTATCGGTGCCGGAAAAGTCTTTTTTTGAATGTCTTGGTAAATTGAACTACGGGACCGACCGACGGTAGACATTACGGCGGGGAGCCGCATGAATTGATGGTTTGGCATAGACATGTTGCGTTCCTTAGTTTGGATCGCAAAGCATTGAACGTCGATTACAGTATTTCACCCTGTATCTAAATCGCTACCAAAGTGGTTGCGTTTTCAGGATGAAGTGCTTACAATCGGATAGTAGTCTTTGAGAACATACCAATTGCTGTTCGGCTTTGCTGGATTAGTAATTAAGAAAAACCCTACCGGTTCGAGCCAGTGGGGTTTTCCTGCTTTCTGAATGGTATTAGCAGTCAGTGGTCGAATGTACACTATCTGTTTCGTTATGGCAATGCGGCGGCCGCCGGATCCGGTCACGCCGCCCGGAAATTTGCCCGAATAACGGTGCCGCCCTTTGCCGCCGTTTCCAGATAGTCCCCATATTCTTGCATCATGATTTTCCTTTCTTCCAGAAACAAAGCCCTGTCGTAAGCCTCGCCATACGCGTCGCCTGATGCGTGCGACAGTTGGCGGTCAACTACTTCGTGCCGGTAGCCCAAACGCTCCTTGATGACGCCCATAGCAAGCGATCGGAACCCGTGGCCGGTCATCTTGCCGGCATACCCCATGCGTTTGAGTGCCGCAAGAATTCCGAAGTTGGTCGCTGGTTTATCGTGGTCACGTTGGTTCGGGAATAGATACTTGTTGCCGCCGGTGATGGCGTGAAGTTCGCGCAGTAACGCCCATCCTTGGGTCGGTAGAAAAACGTGATGGTTCACTTTGCGCGCTCCGATTTTCTTCTTGCCCATCTTCATCCGGTGCCAGTCGATTACCCATGATTCGTTCTCGAGGTCGATTTCCGACCATGGGGTTTCGGTCAGTTCGCTTGTCCTAACGAATACCATCATCATCAGCCGGAACATGACTTTCGTCGGCACGAACATGCGTCCTTCGATTTTCTCAAATGCCCGAATCAGGTCCGGCAGTTCATCCGGCGTGATGGCGGCATGGTGTCCTCTCTCGCGTGGCTTGAGTGCGCCGCGTAGATTCGACACTGGATCGTTTTCGGCTTTTCCTTCGGCGATGGCAAAGCGGAATATTTGCCCGCACACTTGGCTTTGCCGTTTTGCCATGTCCAAAGCGCCGCGCCTCTCGATTTGACGCAACATGTCCAGCACTACCGGCGCTTTGATGTCGGTAATCGGATACCGGCCGATTAAAGGAAAGACGTCCTTTTCCAGCCGGTGTAAAACATTGGTTGCGGTCCGTGGCTGCCAGCTTTCCAATTTGTTGGCGTGCCACTCGCGGGCGACGGCCTCGAACGTATTGGCGGCGCTGATTGCCTTTTGCGTCTTCTCCAAGCGCTTCGCATCTGCCGGATTGATGCCGCCATCGATTTTCTCGCGGGCGGCGATGCGCTTGTTCCTCGCATCTTTTAAAGAAACATCAGGGTACTTTCCAAATGCGAGTAGGCGCTCCTTGTCGTTAAAGCGGTAACTCATGCGCCAATACTTCGAGCCGTCGGGATTCACCAGTAGGAACAAGCCGCCGCCGTCGCCAAGTTTGTAAGGCTTTTCCTTTGGCTTCGCGGTGCGCGGCTGAATGTCGGTCAGCGGAATGGCGAGTTTTGGCATTTTGCGGGTACCTTTTTTGTGGGTATGAGTTGGTACCCGCAAATGTACCCGTTAAAACTTTGGCTGTACATGGACGCTAAAAGACGGCCACAAACAAAAAACCCGCATCAGCACTGGGCTTTTGCGGGTTTTATGTACGTCTTTGGACATCTTTAAACGTGTTCTTGGTGGTGATAGGTGGATTTGAACCACCGACCCCAGCATTATGAGTGCTGTGCTCTAACCAACTGAGCTATATCACCAAACAGCCAGAGAGTATCGTGTTTCCGGCTTTTGCTGTCAAGGCGAAATTTGCTGTTGGCGGGTGATTTCTATCCGGGCCAATACCAGCGCGCTGGCCTGCGGGTCCAGGCAGTCGATCACGTGCCGCTCCGGTATCCCGCGCAGCCAGGTGAGCTGGCGTTTGGCGAGCTGGCGGGTGGCGGCCAGTCCTTTTTCGCGCAGCGTGGCCAGGTCGATCTGGCCGTCGAGGTATTCCCAGGCCTGGCGATAACCCACGCAGCGCATCGATGGCAGTCCCGGATGCAGGTCGCCGCGCTGGCGCAAGCCAATGACTTCATCGATCAGATTGGGGCCATGTGGCACGAGCATGGCATCAAAGCGGTCGGCGATGCGCCGGTGCAGCGCGCTGCGGTCCGATGGTTCCAGCCCGATTTGCAGTAGCGAAAACGGCAGTTCTACCGGTGCGGCTTGCGCCAGCAGGCTGCTCATTGGCTGGCCGGTCAGCTGATGGATTTCGAGTGCGCGCTGGATGCGCTGCGCATCGTTGGGTTTGAGCCGGGCGGCGGTAACGGAGTCGATCAGTGCCAGTCGGGCATGCATGCCCGGCGAGCCAATCAGGGCGGCGTCGGCGTCGAGCGCGGCGCGCACTTGCGGGTCGGCCTCGGGCAAGGTATCGAGGCCATCGCGCAGCGCCTTGAAGTACAGCATGGTGCCGCCGACCAGTAACGGCAAGTTGCCGCGTGCGAGGATGTCGCTGACCAGTTGCAGCGTCGCGGTTCTGAATTGCATTGCCGAATAGGACTCGGCCGGATCGAGGATGTCGATCAGGTGATGCGGTGCCGCCGCCCGTTCCTCGGCAGTGGGTTTGGCGGTGCCGATATCCATGCCGCGATAGACCAGCGCCGAATCGACCGAAATGATTTCAGACGGAATAACGCGAGCGATCGCCAGTGCAGCGGCGGTTTTGCCGGAGGCGGTCGGTCCCATGATGGCAATCGCCAGTGGCAGGCGCGGCATCGTCATTGGCCGCGCTGGAACAGCCGGTCGAGGTCGGACAAGGCCATCTGCACCCAGGTCGGCCGGCCATGATTGCATTGGTCGGCGCGTTCGGTGGCTTCCATCTGGCGTAGCAATGCGTTCATTTCGGGCAGCGTCAGGATGCGGTTGGCGCGCACGGCCGTGTGGCAGGCCAGCGTGCCGAGCAATTCGTTGCGCCGTTCCAGCAGCACGCGCGAACCGCCAAATTCGCGCACATCGCGCAAGACATCACGTGCCAGCGATTGCGCATCGGCGTTCTTCAGCAGTGCCGGGATGGCCCGCACCGCCAGAGTGGTGGGTGACAGCGCCGCAATGTCGAAGCCGAGTGCGGCCAGCGTCGCCTGGTTTTCTGCGGTGGTGCCGACCTCGACGGCGTCGGCATGGAACGTTACCGGGATCAGTAACGGTTGCACGACGACAGCGTCGGTATCGAGCGCGGTCTTGAACTGCTCGTACAGGATGCGCTCATGCGCGGCATGCATGTCGACCAGCACCAGCCCGGACAGGTTTTGCGCGAGGATGTAAATACCTTGCAACTGGGCCAGCGCAAAGCCGAGCGGGAATTCAACCGTGCCCCCGGACATGCTCGATGGGGTGCCTGATGTCACCGGAGCCGGTTGCCAGCCCGCCACCGCGACCTGCTCGAACGGTTCATTGCTGTCGCCAAACAGCGCGCCGTAGCGGGTGCTGTTCTGTGCGACGCCCGGTTCGGGTTGCTGGCTGAAGCTGCCTTGCCGGGTGTAAGGTTGCGCGTAAGCCGGGGGCGCTTGTTGCGACCTGCTTTGCCACGGCATTGCACCGGCCGCTTGCGGTGCCGGCACCGAACCGTCGGCAGTCGCCGAGGTCTGCGACAGCGCGCGCGTGACGGCATGGAACACGAACTGGTGAACAGCGCGGCTGTCGCGAAAGCGGACTTCGATCTTCGATGGATGCACATTCACGTCGACCAGCGCCGGATCGAGATCGAGCGCCAGCACGTATGACGGATAGCGGTCACCGTGCAGCACGTCCTGATAGGCCGAGCGCACCGCATGCGTAAGCAACTTGTCGCGCACAAAGCGGCCGTTGACGTAAAAATACTGCGCATCGGCACGCCCGCGCGATGCCGTCGGCAAACCGGCATAGCCATGCAGCCGTAACGGTCCGGCGGCTTCATCGAGCGGCAAGCGGGCGGCGCTGAAATCGCTGCCCAGGATGTGCGCGCTGCGCCGGTCCATGTCGGTCAGTGTCCAGTGATCGACGGTCTTGCCGTTGTGCGTGAGCGAGAAAGCCACGTCCGGGCGCGACAGCGCGATGCGGCGCACGACCTCGGCGCAATGACCGTATTCGGTCTGGTCGGACTTGAGGAATTTGCGACGCGCCGGCGTGTTGTAGTACAGGTCCTGCACGTCGATGGTGGTACCGGGCGCGCCGGACGAGGGCACCGGTGCGGGCTGGCTGCCGCTCATTTCCCACGCATGTGCAGCGCTGGCGGTACGGGTGGTCAGGGTCAGTTGCGCAATCGAGGCGATCGAAGCCAGTGCCTCGCCGCGAAAGCCCAGTGTGGCGACGTTTTCGAGGTCTGACAGCGAGGTGATCTTTGAGGTCGCATGACGTGCCAGTGCCAGTGGGATTTCATCGGCGGGGATACCACGGCCGTTATCGGTGATGGCGATACGCTTGATGCCGCCCTGTTCAAGCCGGATGGTGATCTGGGTGGCACCGGCATCGAGCGCGTTTTCGAGTAATTCCTTGACCACGGCGGACGGGCGCTCGACCACTTCGCCGGCAGCAATCTGGGAGATCAGTTGGTCGGGCAGTGCGGCAATCGAGCGGGGAGCGGTGAGAGGAGAAGTCATCGGTCGATTATACCGGTGCATGACCGCCAAACCGGCCGCGCAAGAATGACGGTAGTGTACTATTCCGGCTCAAGTTGTCCTCCGCCCCCTCCTTCAAGATACCTCTCAGGAAAACTATGGATTTCATGCAATTGCTCGATATGGTCATGCACATCGACAAATACCTCGGTGCCTTCATTACCGAATACGGCGCACTGGTGTATGGAGTCCTGTTTGCGATCATCTTCGGAGAAACCGGGCTGATCGTGTTGCCGTTTTTGCCGGGCGATACCCTGCTCTTCATTGCGGGCGCTTTTAGTGCCGAAGGCCAGATGAACCTGCTGGTACTCAATGCGCTGCTGATCACGGCAGCGGTGACTGGCAACACGCTCAATTACTTCGTCGGCCAGGCGATCGGACAAAAAGTCTTTACCCATAATTACCGCTGGCTCGACCAGGCGGCGCTGATCCGGACCCACTCTTTTTATGAAAAGCATGGCGGCAAGACCATCGTGCTGTCGCGCTTCGTACCGATCGTGCGCACCTTCGCACCATTCGTGGCGGGCGTCTCCGGCATGCGGTTTGCTACCTTCCAGTTATACAATATTACCGGCGCGGTAGCCTGGGTCGGCGGTCTGACGGTGGCGGGCTACTTCTTCGGCAACATCCCGATCATCCGCGACCACTTGAGTGCGATCGTGCTTGTCGGTGTCGGTGCAGCGGTCGTGCCAGTGGTGTTGGGTGGGCTGTGGAAGGTGTATCGGAAAATGACGCGGGCGCGGGTGAGTTGACCGGCTGGCCTTGGCCACGGCCACGTGTGCATTCGGTGCAATGCCCTACGGTTATTGCACCCTACCAAGCACCAGGCTCCGTCAGGTGCAACAAACGCAGGACATTGCACCGCCCGCATTCACGAGGCTCCGTAGATACTCTGTTCAAAAGCAAGCCTTTTTCAGGTTGAAGAGCGAATCATTTGAGCAGGGACCGCATAGAATCGCG